>NZ_JBHYUU010000013.1:0-70572 GCF_042749955.1 Kitasatospora sp. NPDC059462
CGCCGCAAGGGCCCTCCCGGACCGGTGCGGACGTCGTCGTCCGCACCGGCCGGAAGGGCCCTCACCGGGACCGGCTCAGACCCCCTGTGCCTGCGGCAGCGGGGCGAACCGGCTGAGTCCGTTGGCGACCAGCCGGTCGAAGAAGGACTCGTCGAGCGCCACCGGCTCCGGGAACGAGCGGCGCAGGGTGTCGTAGGTGTGGTCGCTGTGGACCGGCGGCGGCGGGTACGCCGGCTCCAGCCCCAGCATCCGGCGGCCGATCGCCCCCAGGTGGATCAGCGGGGCGACCTCCGGGTCCTCGCGGCGCTGCGCCGCGAGCTCCCACCACGTGTCGCGCGGAACCTCCTCCAGCCGGTACCCGGCCCGGCGCAGCGCCTCGATGCCGTGCATCAGCGACACCGGCCGGGGCCTGACCAGGTGGTAGGCCTCGTCCCCGCGCGCGTCGACGGAGAGCCGGGTGATGTGGCGCGCGACGAGGTCGACCGCCTCCCCGGGCACCGCCTCCGCGTCGTCCGGCGCGCAGCCGATCGCGACGGCGGCGCGCAGCACCGGCATCAGCAGGTCCGAGGTGGAGGTGTCGCCGGTCACCGAGTGTCCGGTGACCAGCCCGGGGCGGTAGATCGTGCCGACGACCCCGTTGTCGGCGGCACGGCGCACCGCGCGTTCGGCGGCGACCTTGGAGCGCGGGTAGCCGAGCTCCCCCGCGGTGTCCATGGACGGCCGGGTGGACTCGTCCACCACGTCGATCCCGGCGCGGATCGCGTCGAGGAAGACCGCGAGCGTCGAGACGTAGTGGAACCGGACCGCGGTGCCCCGGCGTTCGCCGACGGCCGTGGCCAGCTCCAGCAGCTCCCGCGTGCCGCCGACGTTGGCGGGCGCGAGCTGCTGGTACGGCGCGGTGAGGTGGACCGAGGCGGCGCAGTGGAACACCTCGGTGACCTCGTCGGTCAGCCGGCTCCAGGCCTGCGGAGCCAGGCCCAGCCGGGGGGCCTCCAGGTTGGCCGGCACGGCGACCAGCCGGGCCGGGTCGTCGGTGCCGACCTCGGCCATCCGGGCCCGCAGCCGCCGGTCGGCGGCCGCGGGGTCCTTGGCCCGGACCAGGCAGTGGATGACGGAGTGGGGCAGGTCGAGCAGGGCTGCGGCCAGGTGGCCGCCGAGTGATCCGGTCGCACCGGACAGGACGATCGCGGTCATGCTTCCCCCAGGGGTTGCGCCGACGGGGACGGCGGCTCAGCTGCCGGCCGGCGTGTTGCCGATGAGGTCCGCCAGGTGCTGGGCCAGCGCCTGGGCCGAGTTGTTCTCGGCCACCGCCTTGGGGGCGATGCGGATGCCGAGGTTGGTCTCGATCCGGGTGCGCAGCTCCAGGTTGCCGAGCGAGTCCAGGCCGTAGTCGTTGAACGGCCGGCTCGGGTCGACGGAGCCCCGGACGATCGCCGCGGCCTCGCCCGCGACGAAGCGGCGCAGCCAGCCGAGCCGCTCCTCCGCCGGGAGCGCCTCGAACTCCAGCCGCAGCTCCGAGGACTGCGCCTGGTCGCCGCGGTTGTCCTGGAACGCCTCGGCGAACGGGCTGCGCTTGGCGAGCGCGGTCAGCCACGGCGCCCGGGCGAGCGGGAGGTAGCCGGTGTGGACCCGGGTGTGGCGCAGGAGGGCGTCGAAGGCGTAGGTGCCCTCCTCCGGGGTGATCATGGTGGTGTCCCCGGCCTCCGCGAGGACGGCGCCCTGGCCGATCTCGCCCCAGGCGCCCCAGGCGATCGTGGTCGCCGGCAGGCCCTTGGCGTGCCGCCAGGCCGCGAAGCCGTCGAGCCAGCTGTTGGCGGCGGCGTAGGCGCCCTGGCCGGGCGAGCCCAGCAGTGCGGCGGCCGACGAGAAGGTGCAGAACCAGTCCAGGTCGTCCTCGGCGGTGGCCTGGTGGAGGTACCAGGCGCCGTAGGTCTTCGGCGCCCAGTCCCGGTCGAGCAGTTCGGGCGTGATGCTCGGGACGGTCGCGTCCTCGACCACGGCCGCGGCGTGCAGGACGCCGCGCACCGCCAGCCCGGTGGCCCGGGCCGCGGCCGCCAGCCGTTCGGCGGTCCCGGGGTCCGCGATGTCCCCGCGCTCGATGTGCACCTCGGTGCCGGCGTCGCGCATCGCCTGGATCTCGCGGAGCACCGACTCGCCGGGCGCGGACCGGGCGTTGAGCACCAGCCGGCCGGCGCCGGCCGCGGCGAGGTGGCGGGCCAGGCGCAGGCCGAGGCCGCCCAGGCCGCCGGTGATGATGTACGCGCTGTCGGCACGGAACACCGGGACCCGCTCCGGCGGGAGCACCGCCGCCGTGCCCGGCTCCACCGCCGTGGTGAGCACGAGCTTGCCCATGTGCTGGGCGGAGGCCATCTGACGGATCGCGGTCGCCGCGTCGGCCAGCGGGAACGCGGTCGCCATCGGCGGCGCCAGCTCCCCGGCCGCCATCCGCTCGGAGACCTCCCGCAGCAGACGGCCGAGCCGGGCCGGGTCGGCGACGGCCATCAGTTCGAGGTCGACGCTGAAGAAGGCCAGGTTGCGGCGGAAGGGCGCCAGGCCCAGCTTGCCGTCGCGGTAGATGTCCCGCTTGCCGATCTCGACGAAGCGGCCGCCGAAGGCGAGCAGGTCGAGGCTGGCGCGCTGCGCGGCCCCGGTCAGCGAGTTGAGCACCACGTCGACGCCGGCGCCGCCGGTGTCCTCGCGGATCTGCTCGGCGAACTCCAGGCTGCGGGAGTCGTAGACGTGCTGGACGCCCTGGGCGCGCAGCCACTCCCGGCGCTCCTCGCTGCCGGCCGTCGCGTAGATCTCCGCCCCGACGTGGCGGGCGACCGCCATGGCCGCCTGCCCCGTGCCGCCGGTGGCCGAGTGGATCAGCACCCGCTCGCCGGCGCGCAGCCGGGCCAGGTCCATCAGCCCGTACCAGACGGTGGCGTAGACGGCGGGGACGGCCGCGCCCTCCTCGACGCTCAGGCCGGCCGGCAGCGGTGCCGCCAGCGCCGCGTCGAGGGTGGCGTGGGTGCCCCAGGCGCCCTCGGTGGCGGCGCCGGTCATCACCCGGTCGCCGGCCCGGAACTCGGTGACGCCCTCGCCGACCCGCACGACGGTGCCCGCGCAGTCGACGCCGAGCGCCGGCGTCACCCCCTCGAAGGCGAAGTAGTTGCCGTGGGCGAACAGGACGTCGTGGAAGTTGACGCTCGCGGCGCCGATCTCGATCTCGATCTGGCCCGCGCCGGGGGCGCGGCGGCCGACCAGCGTCAGTTCCAGCGTGTCCAGGTCGCCGGGCCGGCGGATCTCCATCCGCACGCCGTCGTCCTCGCGGCCGACCGCGGCCGACCGGCGCTCGTCGGCGGCGAGCGGCGTGTGCTGGAGCCGCGCGGTGTACCAGCGGCCGGCGCGCCAGGCGGTCTCGTCCTCGGCCGTGTCCGAGGTGAGCTCCGCCGCCAGGCTCTTCGCCACCGAGCCCCGGTCGGGATCGGCGTCGACGTCGATCTGGGTGACCCGCAGGTCGGCGAACTCGGCGCCGATGACCCGGAACAGGCCGCGGATCGCGGCGTGTTCGAGGTTGACCTGGTCGCCCGGCAGCACCGGCTGCGCGCCCTGGGTGATGCCGTAGAGCCGGGGCGGGGCGCCGTCGCCGGCGGCCAGCTCCTGCGCCACCTCGACGACCGAGCCGATCAGCTCGCGGCCGCGGGCGATGGCGTCCGCACCGGCGAGCCCGGTGGGCGGCGGGCAGAGCAGGACGACGCCGTGCCAGGTCGTGTCGGACACCGTCGGCCGGGTGCCGGCGGCCGGCCACGGCCGGACCACGCACGTGCCGCCCTGGTCCCGCAGCGCCTCCGCGAGCTCCTCGGGCGCGCTCCCGGCCGGGGCCAGGATCAGCCACGGCGCGGTGGCGGCCTTCGCCGGGGCGTCCGACAGCTCCGCCTGCTGCCAGCCGATGGTGAGCAGGCGCTCGTTGAGCAGCTGGCCGGCGTTCTCCTCGTCCCCGGCGCTGGTGCCCATGACCAGGCCGTCGACGCTCAGCAGCACCGAGCCGTACTTGTCGGTCAGCTGGAGGTCGGCGATCACCCGGTTGCTGTCGCTGGAGCGCAGCCGGACGAAGCAGTACCCGGCGGTGCCGGCCGGCGACCAGACCTGGAGCCGCTGCACCTCCAGCGGGAGCAGCAGGCCGCCCCCGCCCTCGCCGGAGACGGCGGGCAGCGCGGCGACGCACTGGAAGCAGGCGTCCAGCAGGGCCGGGTGGACGAGGAAGCCGTCCTGCGAGCTGCGCAGCTGGGACGGGAGCGCGACCTCGGCGAGGACCGTCTGGTCGCCGTCCGGCGTCGCGCGCCGGTGGGCGGTGACGGCGCCCTGGAAGGCGGGGCCGTACTGGATGCCGCGCTCGGTCAGGGTGCTGCGCAGCTCGTCGCCGGAGACCTGCTCGGTGTGTTCCTCCAGCAGCAGGTCGATGTCCAGCGGGACGGGCTCGACCCGGTCCGCCGGCGCGCTGTGCAGGGTGGCCGAGGCGAGGCGGGAGCGCTCGTCGTTCTCGGTGATGGACGCCTCCCACTGCGCCCGCCCCGGGATCTCCACGGCCGCGGTCGTGGTGACCTCGGTGTGGCCGCTGAGCAGCAGCATGCGCTCGAAGCCGAGGCCGTGGACCTCCGCGCCGGGCCCGAAGGCCTCGGCGGCGGCGCTGAGCGCGGACTCGCAGTGCCCCGCGCCCGGGTAGGCGGCGACGTCCCGGACCCGGTGGTCGGTCATCCAGGGCAGCACGGCGGTGCCGACGTCGGACTGCCAGGCGTGGCGCTCCTCGTCCTCGTCGAGGCGGACGTGCACACCCAGCAGCGGGTGGATCTTGACGGTGTGGGCGGGCCGCGACTGGCCGGTCCGCACCAGCAGGTGCTGGCGGGTCCAGGTCGGCAGCGGGGCGTCGACCAGCCCGCCGTCCGGGTGGAGGGTGGCGAAGTCGACGCCGCCGCCGGCCGCGTGCACCTCGACGAGGGCGTTGAGCAGGCCGTTCGGGGTCTCCTGGCCGCGGCGCATGCTCGCGATGGCGGCGGCCGGCAGGCTGGCGGAGCGGGCGCACTGGTCCACCGCGCGGGTCAGCAGCGGGTGCGGGGAGAGCTCCAGGAACACGCGGTGGCCGTCGTCGAGCGCGGCGGTCACCGCGCTGCCGAAGCGCACGGCGCGGCGCAGGTTGTTGACCCAGTACTCGGCGTCGAAGGACGGCCGGGCCCGCGGGTCGTCCAGGGCGGTCCCGTAGAACGGCACCGTCCCGGTGGCCGGGTCGAGGTCGGCGAGCACCTCGGCGAGCTCGTCCAGGATCGGGTCCACCTGCGGGGAATGCGAGGCGACGTCGACGGCCACCTCGCGGGCGAGCACGCCGCGGCGCTCGTACTCCGCGACCAGGCCGCGCACCCGCTCGGTGGCGCCGCCGATGACGGTGGACTCCGGCGAGGCGATGACGGAGACGACGACGTCGTCGAACGCGGCGAGTTCCTTCTCCAGGGTGGCGGCGGGCAGCTCGATGGAGGCCATCGCGCCCGCGCCGGCGAGCCTGGCGCACAGCTTGGAGCGGCGGCAGATCACCTTGACGCCGTCGTCCAGCGAGAGCGCTCCGGCGACGACGGCGGCCGCGACCTCGCCGAGCGAGTGCCCGATGACCGCGCCGGGGCGCACCCCGGCCGCCCGCCAGGCCGCGGCGAGGGCGACCTGCATGGCGAACAGGGTCGGCTGCACGCGGTCGATGCCGGTGACCGTCTCGGGCCGGGTCATCGCCTCGGTCACCGAGAAGCCGGACTCCCGCTGGACGAGCGGCTCGACCTCGGCCACCATCGCGGCGAACTGCGGCTCGGTCTCCAGGAGCTGGGCGCCCATGCCGGCCCACTGGGAGCCCTGGCCGGAGAAGAGCCAGACGGGGCCGCGCGAGTCGTCGCCGACCACCGGCGCCGGGGGGCGCTCGGCGACCTGCTCGCCGATGCCGCGCAAGCCGGCGAGCAGCTCGGCGCGGTCGGTGGCGATCACGGCGGTCCGCACGCCGCGGTGCTCGCGGCTGCGGGCGAGGGTGCGGCCGAGGTCGGCCAGCGCCGTGTCCTCGTGGGCGTCCAGCCAGTCCGCGATGCGCTCCGCGGTCGGCGCGAGCTCCTCGGCGGAGGTGGCCGAGAGCGGGAACAGCCGCCGCTGCGGGCCGTCCTCCGGCTCGGGGGCCGGCGCCTCGGCGACGGCCGGCGCCTCTTCGAGGATCACGTGGGCGTTGGTGCCCGACATGCCGAAGGAGGAGACCGCCGCGCGGCGCGGGCCCTGCCCGACCGGCCAGGACTGCATCCCGGCCGGCACGAACAGCTGGGTGTCGAGCGGGCTGATCTCCTTGTTGAGCTCCTTCAGGTGCAGCGTCCCCGGCACCACGCCGTGCTGCAGCGCGAGGACCGCGGTGATCAGGCCCGCCGCGCCCGCCGCGGACTCGGTGTGGCCGATGTTGGACTTCACCGAGCTGACGGCGCACGCGTCGTCGCCGCGGCCGTACACCTCGGCGAGGGCCCGGAACTCGATCGGGTCGCCGACCGGGGTGCCGGTGCCGTGGGCCTGGATGAGGCCGACGCTCTCGGCCGCGACGCCCGCGTCGGCGAGGGCCGCCCGGTGGACGGCCACCTGGGCGGACTCCGAGGGCATGGTGACCGTCTCGGTGCGGCCGTCCTGGTTGGAGGCGACGCCCTTGATGATCGCGAGGATGCGGTCGCCGTCGGCCACCGCGTCGCTGGCGCGCTTGAGCAGCACGATGCCGCAGCCCTCGGAGCGGACGAAGCCGTCCGCGCCCTGGTCGAACGGCCGGCAGCGGCCGGTGGGCGAGAGCATGCCGAGACCGGACGCGGACGTCGCCGCCTCCGGGACGAGCATGAGCATGCAGCCGCCGGCGAGCGCCATGTCGCTCTCGCCGCTGCGGATGCTCTGGACCGCGAGGTGCACCGACATCAGGCCCGAGGAGCAGGCGGTGTCGATGCTCAGGGCCGGACCGGCGAGGTCCAGCGCGAACGCGATCCGGCCGGAGCCCATGCTCAGGGCGGGGCCGGTGAACCCGTACGGGTGGACCTGCTCCTGCTCCTGGGGCCCGTGGCTGGCCAGCGCGTAGTCGATGTGGGCCATGCCGACGAAGACGCCGGTGCGCGTGCCCGCCAGCGCGGACGGCTGAATGCCGGCGTGCTCGACGGCCTCCCAGGCGGTCTCCAGCAGCACCCGGTGCTGCGGGTCGGTCGCCAGCGCCTCACGCTCACTGAGCTTGAAGAACTTCGCGTCGAATCCGGCGATGTCGGTGAGGAAGCCTCCCCACCGGGACACCGAGCGGCCTGGCACGCCCTGCTCGGGGTCGTAGTACTCCTCGGCGTCCCACCGGTCGGCCGGGATCTCGGTGATCGCGTCGCCTCCGCGCTCGATCAGGTCCCACAATGCCTCCGGCGAATCCACTCCGCCCGGAAATCGGCACCCGATGCCGATGACCGCTATGTCCCTCGGGTCCGACACGACGACTCCTTCTCAGAATTCATCTGTGGTCTGTACGTTGGGGTGATGCAGAAATGCCACAGCGATGGAGAGTTCCGGCTCGGAACGGACCCATACCGGCACCCGCGCGCCGCGGTAGGACGCTTCCAGTGCGTCGCCGGATCGGCTGAGCCCGACATGCCAGAACAACAGGTCGTTTTGGGTCTCCGGGCCGTGGAGCGCTTTGAAAGCGGCTTCCTTGGCGGCGAAGAGCTCACGTGAGGTGAATCCCGCCCGCGGCGCGAGCAGAGCGTGCCGCTCGGATTCGCGCAGCACGAAACGGGTGACGCGGGGGCCGATGACCGCGTCCTCGATGTCGACGCCGACCGCCGCGGCGGCGGGGGCGACCACCGCGACGGCCAGCCGGCCGGTGTGCGAGATCGAGCCGGCGAATCCGCGCGGGAAGCGCGGCCGTCCGTCGGGATCCCGCGGCACCACCCGGTCGGCGGCGCCGGCCGCGGCCAGCGCCGCCGAGGCGGCACGACGGCCGGCCGCGAACTCCTCGGCCGGCCCGTACGGCGGCCGCACCGGGCTCCAGGCGGCGCGGAGGTCTGGGGGCACTCCGGCCGGGAGCTCCAACGCGGCCACCGTCGGTCTCAGACCCGCAGCGCCAGCACGTGGTCGGCGAGCGAGTCGATGGAACGCAGGACCTCCGGGCGGACGTCGTCGTCCCACTCGAAGCCGAAGTCGTCCTCCATCGCCACCAGCAGGCTGACCAGGGCGTTCGAGGAGACCCCCGCCTGTCGCAGCGATGCGGAGTCGGGGACGGCCGCCAGGAAGCCCGCGTCGGTGAACAGCCCGACGAGCAGCTCCCTGATGCGCAGCCGCACCTCGGCCGCCTGCTCAGGCATCCGTGTCCACTCCCTGGATGAAGGCGTGGACCAGGTCCTGGAACGTCTCGGCGTCGTCCACGTACGGCACGTGGCCGGCGGTGGGCATGACCTCGGCGCGGCCGTTCGGGAACTGCTCGGCCAGCTGGCGGGCACCGGTGGGGCTGAGCAGGAAGTCGTCGTCGCCGACGACGACCAGCGCGGGCGCCTCGATGCCGGCGAGCAGCTCCGGCTTGTGGTCGTCCTTCATGGAGCGGCGCAGGCCGTTGCCGAGGTCCTCGACGGTGGAGAGCGCCGAGAAGGCCTCGCGGAAGCCGAGGAAGCCCGGGGAGCCGAGGAACTCGTTCATCTCGGCGCTGAAGACCTCCGGGTAGAGGTGCTCGTAGAGCGCGGCGATGCCGTGGGTCTCCAGGGTGCGCAGCCACGCCCGCTGGATCTGGCGCTGGCGCCGCATGCCCTTGGGGCCGAAGACCGGGCCCGCGAGCACGATGCCCTTGATCCGGTCCGGGTGCTTGATCGCCATGTCGCGCGCCAGGATGGTGGAGGTGGACACGCCGACGAGGTACGTCGACTCGATCTCCAGCGCGTCCAGCAGCCCGATCAGGTCGGCCATGTGCTCGTCCCAGGTGGGCTCCTCGGCGACGTGCGAGGACGCGCCGTGGTTGCACAGGTCGTAGCTGACGAGGCGGTAGTCCTTCTCCAGCTGCTCGGTGAAGACCCGCCACGAGGGGCTGGTCAGGAAGAAGGCGTTGAGCAGCGTGATCGGGGTGCCCTCACCACGGGACTCGTAGTAGATCTCCACCCCTTCCCGCGTCCGGACCCGAGGAACGTCCTCGCGGTACGTGAGGTCCAGGCGGGACAGGTTCTCGTACCCTGGCATGGTTCTATCCTTTCCCTGCTTCGAGGGCCCCGGGGCCCGGGAGCGTGCGAGCGAATCCGGCGACGATGTCGGCGGCCGGAACCTCCTGTGCGATGTCGCCGCAGGAGAGACCGCAGTACATCGCCATCTCCTCGATGCGGCCGCTGGTGGCGACGGTCGGCACCGCGGCGCTGAACCGCGGCACCACGTAGGGCTTGCCCTCCACCACGGTGCGGCCGATGAAGTTCTTGGGCTGGTCCGGGTCGCGGGTGACGTCCGTCGCGAGGACGCGGTGCCGCCGGCCCGGCCACCCGATCTCGTACACGTCGGTGATGACCGTGTCGTCCTCGACGGCGTCGCAGACCGCCGACTTGAAGTACGGGTGGGCCATCGACTCGCGGGCGACCACGAAGGCGGTGCCGAGCAGCACGCCGTCGGCGCCGGCGGCGACCGCCTCGGCCGCCGCCCGCGGGGAGCCGATCCCGCCCGCCGCGACCAGGCAGGCGTCGGGCAGCAGCGTCCGCAGCTCGCCGACCAGGGCGTCCCGGTGGGCCGTGCCGAGGAGGTGACCGCCGGCCTGGGTGCCCTGCACCACGACGACCGCGTCGTGCCCGGCCGCGCGCAGCCCCTCCTCGACCGTCCCGACCTGGACGACGAGCCGGCGCCCCGCGTCGGTGATCCGCTTCAGCACGGCGTCCTCGGCCGGGCCGAAGAGCGAGAGGTACACGTGCGGCGGCGTCTCGTCGAGCACCTGCTCGACCTGCTCGACGAGCGTCCGCGGCCCGACGACCTCCTCGATCAGGTTCACCCCGACCGGCAGGCCGGTCCCCGCGACCAGCCGCCCGAGCATCGCCGACAGCGCGTCGCCGACCAGCTTGTAGCCGCCCGCGCAGCCCGCCGCGCCGGCCTCGGACACCGCGCAGGCCAGGTCCGGGCCCGCGACGCCGCCCATCCCCGACTGCAGCAGGCTCACCCGGATCCCGAGCTTCTCGGCCAACGTGACGCGCATCAGCCCAGGCTCTCCACGGCGGCCAGCGCGGCGGCGGTGTCGCCGAAGCGCTGGGTCAGGGTGTGCACCCAGCGCTCCAGCCCGAAGGCCAGGCAGCTGGTGTGCGCCGTGTCGTCGCCGGCCTGGATGGAGCACCGCTCGCCGAAGAAGTTGCGGTGGTAGTTGATCGAGCCGATCGCGAGGCCGTTGACGACGAACTCCTCCTTGACCGGGAAGAGCCGCTGCATCTTGGCCTTGCCGCTGTTCTTGTCGAAGAACGGGTCGGTGGCCACCTCGACCCGGACGTCCAGGCCGAGCCGGTCCAGCAGCGCCAGCACGGTCTCCTTGGCCCGGCGCAGGTGCTCCTTGGCGCCGTCCTCCGGGCCGATGAAGACGATCTCGCGCATGGAGAAGCCGAGCAGCCGCTGCAGGCCGTCGTAGTGGTCCTCGTTGCGGAAGCAGGTGGCGACGGTGGTGCGCAGCACCCCGGCGTCGGGCAGCGTGCGGCCGGCCAGGTCCAGGTAGATGGCGTAGCAGGCCGCGGACGGCAGCGCGAACGCGGTCGGCTCCATGATCCCGGGCGGGACGCGGTCGAGCGGCCGCTCGGCCTCGGCCAGCAGCTTGCCGAGGCGCGCCGGGTCGAGCCGGGTGGCGGCCAGGCCCAGGTGCGGGAAGTTGTCGAAGTAGTCGAAGCGGTCCAGGTCCTGGGCGCGGATCAGGAACGGGAACCGGAACTCCGGTGCCTGCCAGCCGTCGGCCAGGCGCAGGAACGCCGCGTCCAGCGCCCTCAGCAGGCGCAGCTGGCCCGCGTCGAGAACGCCCAGGCCGTTGTCGGATACCGTGGTCATCAGGCCGCCTTCCGGCTGAAGAAACGCGCTTCGATCGCGTCGAGGGTGCGGAAGTCGTCCAGGTCGACGTCCTCGGGGTCGATCTGCTCGCCGGTCAGCTCCTCCAGCAGGAAGATGAACTCGACGAAGGCGAGCGAGTTGATCGCCCGGCTGTCGATCAGGTCCAGGTCGCCGTCGAGCTTTTCGAGCCCGGGGTTGCGGACCAGAATGAACTCGTGCACGCCCTTCATGGCTTCGGCACTCACTCGACCGGCTCCTTGAGGCTCACGCCCGACTTCGCCAGGAACTTGCGGGTCCGCTTGAGAATCCGCTCGTGCGCTTCCTGGCGGGCGGGGTGCTCCAGGGCGCGGCGACGCAGCGCCAGCGCGTCCGGGATTCCGGCGTCGCGGTAGGCGGCGGGGTTGTAGAGGGTGGCGATGCTGTACTGGAGGTAGCCCTCCAGGTACTCGGCGATCAGCGGGACCTCGTCGGGGTTGTTCCGCTTCACCTGCTCCAGCAGGTTGGTGAACATCATCCGGCCGAAGGCGACGTGACGGCTCTCGTCCTGGTGGTGGACCCGGTTCACCTCGCGGGCGATGTGGGGCAGCGTCATGTCGGTCGCCATGTGGGCGTTGAAGTGGTCGACGATCTCCTCGAAGATCAGGACCCGGGCGAACACGACCAGTTCACGGGCGAGCGGCGAGAGGTGGTCCACCGAGTCGGCCTGCAGCTTCGGCTGCGCCGGGTACAGCTTGCCGCCGTAGCGCAGGCAGAACTGGGCGAAGAACCACATGTGCTCGTTCTCTTCGCCGATGAAGTGGTGGAGGAACTCGGAGACGCCGGCGTAGGTGCGCTCGTGGATGCGCATCACCACCTCGCTCAGCAGCTCCCGGATGCCGTGGATGTTGAGGCTGAAGAAGTTGACGGCCTCGAACCTGGTGAGCGCGAGCTGCTGTTCGCGGGTCAGCTCGTCCCACATCTCCGTGCCGGCGAGCGTGGTCAGGCTCTCGCTCATCCACGGCATGTCGGACTCGATCGCGTCGGGCCACTCGAAGATCGTGTAGGGGTTGTAGTAGCCGGACTCGGCCATCTGCTCCAGCCGGTCCAGGTCCAGTACGACCGGCTCGATTTCACGTATCGCCATGTGCAATCGTCTCCTCAACGCACCGATCGGATGTCCGCGCGCACGTGGAGCGGCGTCCGCGAGCCGCACTCGTGATGGCCCAGGGGGGCGTTGCCCTGCGCCGTGGACGGAATGACTTTGTTGTAGATCGACCCGAGGCACAGCTCCCGGAACTCGCCGGTGTTCCCCGGGAGCCGGGCGGCCAGCTGCGACTTCGCGATGTCGATGGTCTTGACCTTGCCGTCGTCGTCCTCCAGCTCGACGCTGGCGTGCGGCAGGTCGAGGGCGCCGCCGAGCACCCCGCAGAACCAGCCCCGCCGGGCCTCGGCCCGGTAGCCGGCCTCCCGGAACCGCTCGGCCAGCAGCAGGCTGGCCGCGATGCAGCTGGTCGCGCCCAGCTGGTGCACCAGCCGGTAGTCGGCCTGCATCGGCACCGGGATCATCTGCCAGCGGTAGCCGGCCGCCAGGTAGTCGGCGGTCAGCTCCCGCAGGACCGGGGAGACCACCGGGGTGTGGGCACCCGTGGTGGTCACCGTGGCCGTCCAGGTGGCCGCCCCCGCCCCGGGCTCCGGCCGCGTCACGTCGGCGACGACGCCGCCGAAGCGCGCGATGTCCGGCTCCTCCAGGCGCCAGGGCGCCTCGCCCTCGCAGTCCGGGCACTCCAGCCGGACCTGGAAGTCCCAGGTCTTGTCGCGCAGCAGGGCGTCCACGGGCCGGCCCGCGAAGCGGAACAGCATCCGGAACGCGAGCTCCGGCTGCGTCTGCGAGGTGTCGGAGTACATGCCGAGGTTGTAGAGGTCGTTCGGGTCGAAGCAGCGGACGCCGTCCCGCTCCTCGAAGGGGAGGCCCGCGGCGACGAGCCGGTCGATCTCCGCAGGCCCGCAGCGCAGCATCTCCTGCGCCACCGATTCCGGCTGAATCCGCTCGGAATATTCTGCGGGAATGAATTCGATGGAGTTCGCGACCCTTTCCCAGGGTACTTCCACCACTACAGGCTGGCCCGGCACAGTCCATCTCCCCAAGGCAGGTTCGACGCTCGGATCCTCAATGACTCTTCCGACGATACAGCGCGCGGATAATTCCCGAAAGATTCATCCCGCACATTGACCCGTGCATTCTTCACAATGAAAAAGGAAATGGCAGAACGCCCCACCGGGACAGGGTCCCGCCGAGGCGATCAGCATTTTTCGGAACGTCGGATTCAGTTCGCCGACCGTCGGACGATCGTGCAGGAGAAGGTGAATCCACCGCCGCCCTGGACGAGCATGCCGACCTCGCCGGGCTCCAGCGCCTCCGCGATCTCCGCCAGGTCCGCCAGGTACTCCGCCGGGCCCAGGCAGCCGGTGTCGTGCTCCAGGTACTCCGGCCGGCGGCCGAGGAGCAGGTCGATGCCGGGCTTGAACACGTTCTCGCGCATGTGCCTGGTGAGCCGCGGGATCGTGACGCAGCGGATGTCCTCCGGCGTGACGCCGGCCTTGGCCATCGCCCGCTGCGCGGCGCCGAACAGCTTCTCGACCCCGCTCTTGCCGAGCTGCGCCGCCTGGCCCGAGGCCCGGAAGACGTTGTTGGGACGCACCAGGTCCACCGGGGCGCCGTGGTGGAGCGGGGCGGGGCCGAACGCGTCGTCGCCGCGCATCTGGATCTCGAACGCCGGGTCGGCGCCCATCTCCAGCGCCAGCAGGTCCAGCAGGTCGTTGCCCCCGCCGCTGCGCCCGAGCACCACCGCGACGCCCGAGTCCCCGTAGACGGCCTCGTCGTCGCTGCGCCAGCGGTCGAAGCCGGGCCCGCAGAACCGGTCCGCGGCCGTGACGAGGGCCGCGTCCGAGTCCGGCGTGGCGCTCAGCAGCACGGCCGCGAGGTGCAGCGCCAGCGCGGCGCCGTTGCAGGTCTGCTGCACGTTGATCGGCAGGCCGGCGACGGCCCCCGACTCCTGCGCGATGTAGTGGGCCGGCGACCAGACGTCGAAGCCCTGGTGGTAGAGGTTCGAGTGCAGCAGGTGGCCGATGGCGCCGGCCTCCACCCCGCTGCCCGCGATCGCCTCGCGCGCGGCCAGCACGGCCATCTCCGGCGCCGCCAGCTCGTTCGAGACGGCCAGTTCGGTCACACCGATGCGCTCGATGTCCTCCGGGCCGAACCCCTCGGGCACGGTCTCCTTGTCGGCCGGGTACCAGGCCACCGCCGCCTTGATGCTCAGCCCATTGCCCTGTTCAGCCATCGGCTTTTCGCCCTCTTCTCCCACTTGAACGCCCTGATGAAATACCCCGCGGCGACGATCCGCCGCGACTATCTCTTGCTACCCGGCCGCCGATGCCCGATCAACCCCTAACACACCCTTAGCCGTCCAGGTGAGAGCCGCACGTAGGGGTAACGGTGGGGTATCAGGGGGCAGGCCCGCGCAGTACGTTCGACGGGGAATCCGCGCGAGCGTGAACCATTCCCTCCGGGTGCGCCAATTGGGCCGGACAATTCACAGGGGAGCCGCACGACCGATGGCTGATGAAGAGAAGCTGCGTCAGTACCTGAAGAAGGCCACCGGTGAACTCCAGCGCGCCACCCGGAGACTGCGCGAGGCCGAACTCAGGGAGAACGAACCGATCGCGGTCGTCGGCATGGGCTGCCGCCTTCCCCCCGGTCTGCGCTCCCCGGAGGAGCTGTGGCGGTTCGTGGCCGGAGAGGGCGACGGCATTTCGCCGTTCCCGCAGGACCGGGGCTGGGGCGCCGTCGGCCTGTCCGGTCCGGACGCCGGTGCGGCGCCGGCCGCGCACCAGGGCGGGTTCGTCGCGGGCGCCGACCTCTTCGACGCCGGGTTCTTCGGCCTCGGCGAGCACGAGGCGCTGGCGATGGACCCGCAGCAGCGGCTGCTCCTGGAGACCGCGTGGGACGCGGTGGAGCACGCCGGGCTGGATCCGGCCGCCCTGCGCGGCACGCAGACCGGCGTCTACGCCGGCGTCTCCTACTCCCACTACGGTGCCGGCGCGCAGGCCGCCCTCCCGGCGGACGTCGCGGGCCAGCTGGTCGTCGGCGGCGCCCCGAGCACGACCTCCGGCCGGGTCGCCTACCACCTGGGACTGCACGGGCCGGCCATCAGCGTCGACACGGCGTGCTCGTCCTCGCTGGTCGCCGTCCACCTGGCCTGCCAGGCCCTGCGGCGCGGCGACTGCGAGCTCGCGCTGGCCGGCGGCGTCACGATCATGGCCACCCCGGACGTCGTCGTGGAGTTCGCCCGCCGCGGCGCGCTCGCCGGGGACGGACGGTGCAAGCCCTTCGCGGCCGCCGCGGACGGCATGGGCTTCGGCGAGGGCGCCGGACTGCTGGTGCTGGAGCGCCTGTCGGTGGCGCAGCGCGAGGGCCACGAGGTGCTCGCGGTGATCCGCGGGTCCGCGGTCAACCAGGACGGCGCGACCAACGGCCTGACCTCGCCGAGCCGTTCGGCGCAGGAGGCGGTCATCCGCCGGGCGCTGGAGACCTCCGGACTCACCCCCGACCAGGTGGACGCGGTGGAGGGGCACGGGACCGGCACGGCGCTGGGCGACTCGATCGAGGCCGAGGCCGTCATCGCCACCTACGGCGAGTCCAGGACGGCCGACCGGCCGCTGCGGCTGGGGTCGGTCAAGTCGAACATCGGCCACACCCAGTGCGCGTCCGGGGTGGCGGGCGTGATCACGACGGTGATGTCCATCCGCGCGGGAGTGCACGCGCGGACGCTGCACGTCGACCGGCCGTCCACCCATGTCGACTGGTCCGCCGGCACGGTCGTGCTGGCGAGCGAGGCGGCGCCGTGGCCGGACCGGGGCCGCCCCCGGCGGGCGGGCGTCTCCTCGTTCGGCATCAGCGGCACCAACGCCCACCTGATCGTCGAGCAGGCCCCGGCGGCGGAGGAGCCCGCCGCGGCGCCCGGCGGCGCGGCGGACCTCGCCACGCCCTGGGTGCTGTCGGCGAGGACCGAACCGGCGCTGCGCGCCATGGCCGCGGAGCTCTCCGCCGTCGTGTCCGCCCGGCCGGACCCCTCCGCCGCGGACATCGGGACCTCGCTCGCCCGGACCCGGGCCGGCCTCCGGCACCGCGCGGTCTGCGTGGGCACCTCCCGCGACGGCCTGCTCGCCGCGCTCGCGGCGCTGGCCCGCGGCGAGCAGGCACCCGGCCTGGTCACCGGCACGGCCGCGACCGCGACGCCGGCGGTGCTCTTCACCGGCGGCGAGCCGGGCTCCGGCGACCAGGCCCGGGCGCTGGCCGGGCGCTTCCCCGTCTTCGCCGAGGCGTACGAGGACCTGCGCACCCGGCTGGAGGCCTCGCTCGGCGGGCCGCTGACGGCCCACCGGGGCGCCGCGGCGTTCGCGCTCCAGCTCGCGCTCCACCGGCTGCTGTGCTCGTTCGGGCCGGCGCCGCAGATCGTCGCCGGCGCGGGGATCGGCGAGATCGCCGCGGCCTGCGCCGCCGGCGTGCTGTCGACGGAGGACGCCGCCGCGCTCGCGGCCGCGGCCTCCCGGGCGGCGGAGGGTGCGGACGGCGCCGCGGACGGACTGCGGGCCGTCGCCGACCGGATCGGCTACGCGGCCCCGGACCTCACCGTCGTCTCCCCCGCCGCGCCGGACGACCCGGGCCACTGGGCGAAGGGCGACTTCCTGCACGCCGCGGCCGTGGACCTGCCGGCCCTGGCGCGGGAGCGCGGCGCGACGGTCTGCCTGGTGCTCGACCCGGGCGCCCTCACCACCCCCGAGGCGGTGCTGGACCTGCTCGCCGGGGCCTGGACGGCCGGGGCGGCGGTCTCGTGGCAGACCGCCTTCACCGCGACCGGCGCCCGGCGGACCGGTCTGCCCGGCTACCCGTTCCGGCGCAGCCGGTACTGGATCGACCCGCAGAGCGCCCAGGACCCCGCGCTCCCGGCGGCCCCCGGGCCGCGGGACGCCGAACCGCAGGAGACCCTCCGGTGGGACGCCGACGCGCTGTCGCGGCTCGCCGTCGAGGAGCCGCGGACGGCCGGGCAGGCACTCACCGACCTCCTGTTCGACCGGGTGTCCGCGATGACCGGGCCGGCCGCGGCCGGCCGGGACGAGCTGCGCGCCCGGTTCCCCGACTCCCGGCTGGGAGAACTCGGCCTGGACTCACTGCGTGCGATGCGGCTCAGGGACCAGTTCCGCACGGAACTCCTCGTGGACGTCCCGCCGCAGCGCCTGCTCGGTGACACCACCGTCGCGGACATCGTCGACCTGGTCTGCCGCTCGCTCGCGGCCCAGCGTCTCGTCGTGTCCGGCGACGAGGCGCCCGAGGCCGCCGGCGACGTCGAAGAACTCATCCTCTAACGCCAGGAAGGCAGGCATGTGAGCACGGACCTCTTCGCCGAGTTGTACCGCCGCGGCATCAGGATGCGAGTGGTCTACGGCCAACTCCACCTGACGGCCCCACCCGGCGCGCTGACCTCCGAACTGCGCGAGGAGATCAAGCTCCGCCGGGACGAACTCATCGAGATCATCACGCGTTCCCAGAGCCGGGACGAGCCCGCGCGGATCGAACCGCAGCCGGCGCAGCGGCACGAGCCCTTCCCGCTGACGGACATCCAGCAGGCGTACTGGGTCGGCCGGACGCCGTCGGTGGAGCTCGGCGGCAACTCCACGCACTGCTACCTGGAGTTCGACGCCGCCGACCTCGACGTGCCGAGGCTGAGCCGCAGCCTCGACCAGCTGGTGCGGCGCCACGACATGCTCCGGGCGGTCATCCAGCCCGACGGCCGTCAGCGCGTCCTGCCCGAGGTCCCGCCGTACGACATCGCCGTCACGGACCTGTCCGGCCTCGACGGGGCGGCGCAGGAGGCGGGGATCGAGCGGATCCGGGAGCGGCTGGCGCACCAGGTGCTGCCCGCCGACCGCTGGCCGCTGTTCGAGGTCCACGCGACCCGGCTGGACGAGCGGCGCTGGCGGCTGCACCTGAGCCTGGACATGCTGGTCATCGACGGGTACAGCTTCGGCATCTTCCAGCGCGACTGGTTCCGGCTCTACAGCCGGCCGGACTCCCCGCCCGACCCCATCGAGGTCACCTTCCGCGACTTCGTGCTCGCCGAGCAGCGCCAGCAGGGCGAGGCCCGCTTCGAGGCCGACAAGCAGTACTGGCTGGACCGGCTCGACCAGCTGCCGCCCGCCCCGGAACTGCCGCTGGCCGTCCAGCCCGGGCAGCTCTCCCGCCCGCGGTTCGCCCGGCACCACGCCCGGCTGTCGCGCGAGCAGTGGTCCGCCGTCAAGGAGACCGCCCGCCGCCGGGGGCTCACCCCGTCCGCGGTGCTGGTCACCGTCTACGCCGACGTGCTGCGGCGCTGGTCCAAGCGGCCCGAACTCACCCTGAACCTGACGCTGTTCAACCGGCCGCCGCTGCACCCGCAGCTCGGCGAGGTGATCGGCGACTTCACCTCGCTGGTGCTGCTGGAGACCCGGGCCGACGCGGGCGACTCCTTCACCGCGCGGGCCAAGCAGCTGCACCACCAGCTGCTGGACGACCTCGGGCACTCCGCCTACTCGGGCATCCGCGTCCTGCGGGAGCGGGCCCGGCGGCTCGGCGGCCGGCCGGGGGCCGCGATGCCGGTGGTGTTCACCAGCATGATCGGCTTCGACTCCGCGGACGGGCCCGCCGGGACCGCCCAGGTGTTCGGCGACGTCGTGTACGGCGTCAGCCAGACGCCGCAGGTCTGGCTGGACTACCAGGTGCTGGAGGACCGCGGCGAGCTGCTGGTCAACTGGGACTTCGTCGAGGGGCTGTTCCCCGACGGCATGGTGGACGAGATGTTCCGGGCCCACCACGCGGTCCTGGAGCGGCTCGGCGACGAGGCCGCCTGGGACGAGCGGGAGCTCGTCCTGCTGCCGCGGGCCCAGGCCGAGGAACGCCGCCTGGCCAACGCCACCGCCGCGCCCATCCCCGACCGCACGCTCTGCGGCCTGGTCGAGGAGCAGGCGGCGCGCACGCCGGACGCGGTCGCGGTGATCGCGGCCGACGGCGAGCACACCTACGGCGAACTGCTCGACGACACCCATCGGCTGGCCCACGCGCTGCAGTCGCTCGGCGCGACGCCGAACACCCTGGTCGCGGTCATCGCCGAGAAGGGGTACGCGCAGGTCGCGGCGGCCCTCGGTGTCACCCGGTCCGGGGCCGCCTACCTGCCGGTCCAGCCGGGCTGGCCGGCCGCCCGGCGCGAGCAGCTGATCCAGCAGGGCCGGGTCGAGGTGGTGGTCACCACCCCGAAGCTGCGGGAGGAGCTCTGCTGGCCCGAGGGCGTGCGGCTGGTGACCCTGGACGACGAGGAGGTGCGCTCCGCACCGGCCACCGCGCCGGCCACCGGTCCCGCCCCGGACGACCTGGCGTACGTGATCTTCACCTCCGGCTCGACCGGCACGCCCAAGGGCGTCATGATCGACCACCGGGCCGCGGCGAACACCGTCCAGGACCTCAACGACCGCTACCGGGTCACGGCGCAGGACCGCGTGCTGGCGCTGTCCGCGCTGAGCTTCGACCTCTCGGTGTACGACGTCTTCGGCCTGCTGGCGGCGGGCGGCGCGGTCGTCCTGCCGGAGCCGGGCCGCTCCCAGGAGCCGCAGCACTGGTCGGAGCTGGTGGAGCGGCACGGGGTGACGCTGTGGAACAGCGTGCCGGCGCTGATGCAGGTGTGGATCGAGGCGCACGACCCGGCCGCCGCCCCGCCCGGCGACCGGCTGCGGCTGGTCATGCTGAGCGGCGACTGGATCCCGGTGGCCCTGCCGGACCGCATCCGCGGGTTCTACCCGCAGGCCGTGGTGATGAGCCAGGGCGGCGCCACCGAGGCGTCCATCTGGTCGATCGCGTACCCGATCGGCGCGGTGCCCCCGGAGTGGTCTCGGATCCCGTACGGCAAGCCGCTCGCCAACCAGACCATGCACGTCCTCGACCAGTGGCTGGAGCCCTGTCCGGTCTGGGCGACGGGTGAGATCCACATCGGCGGGGTGGGCGTGGCCCGCGGCTACTGGGCCGACCCCGAGCGGACGGCCGAGCGCTTCGTCACGCACCCGCGCACCGGGGAGCGGCTCTACCGCACCGGCGACCTCGGCCGCTACCTCCCGGGCGGGGACATCGACTTCCTGGGGCGCGAGGACTCGCAGATCAAGCTCAACGGCTACCGCATCGAGCTCGGCGAGATCACCGCCCCGCTGCGGCAGTACCCGGGCGTCCAGGACGCGCTGGTCGCCGTGGACACCAACCCCCGCACGGGCAGCCGGCAGCTGGTCGCCTACCTGGTGCCCGAGCAGGGGGAGGCCACCGCGGGACGGACCCACCCCGAGGCCGCCGCGCTGCGCGCCGCGCTGGAGGAGGTCCTCCCCGAGTACATGGTGCCGCGCCACTACCTGCTCATCCCGAAGCTGCCGCTGAGCGCCAACGGCAAGGTCGACGTGTCGGCCCTGCCCGCCCCGCGCGAGCAGCAGGCCGGCACCGGGCCGGCCGCCCCGCAGGACGACCTGGAGCGCACCCTGCTGCGGATCTGGCAGGAGGCCCTGGAGCGTGACGACTTCGGGACCGGGGACAACTTCTTCGAGCTCGGCGGGGACTCCCTGCACGCGATCGGCGTCCTGGAGCGGATCGGCCGGGAGTTCGGCATGACCGAGGGCCAGGAGGACGGCCTGCGCAAGCTCTTCGACAACCCCACGGTCGCCCGGCTGGCGGCCGCGATGCGCGCCGGCGTCTGAGCGGAGCGCCGCGAGAGCCCCGCCCGGTTCCGGGCGGGGCTCTCGCACGGGCTCTCGCATCGGGTCCGGCACGGGCTCCCGCGTCGGGGCCGCGCGCCGGCGGGGCCGGGCGGCGTCAGCCCTGCTTGCTGTAGAGGCGCAGGGTGACCGGGGCGCAGACGAGGACGATCAGGGCGGTCGCGGCGAGGGACCAGAGGACCGCGCCGCCGGCGTCACCGGTGTCGTTCATCAGGTCCCGGGCGGCGGTCGCGAGGTGGCTGAGCGGGTTGACGTCGACGAAGGCCTGGAGCCAGCCCGGCATGGTGGTGGGCGTGACGAAGATGTTGCTGGCGAAGGAGAGCGGCATCAGCACGGCGTTGGCGATGCTGAGGACGACGGCCGGGTCGCGGACGACCAGGGCGAGCATGGACCACACCAGGGACAGCGCGACCCCGAAGGCGATGACCAGGCAGACCGCGGCGAGCACGCCCACCACGCCGCCGTCGGGCCGGTAGCCCATGAGCAGGCCGAGGCCCACCACGATGGTGGAGGCGAAGAGGTAGCGCCCGGCGTCGCTGAGCAGTCCGCCGAAGACGAAGGCGCCGCGCCAGACCGGCAGGCCGCGGAAGCGGTCGAAGGCCCCGGTCTGCATGTCCTGGGCCAGCCGGGCCCCGCCGTACATGGTGACGATGGAGATGCTCATGCCCAGCACGCCGGGCAGCAGCGCCTTCAGGTACTCGCTGGTCGAGCCGCTGATCGCACCGCCGAAGAGGTAGGTGAACAGGACGGTCAGCAGGATCGGGATCGCGGTCGCGTCCACCAGCTGCTTGGGATCGTGCTTGATCTTGAGCAGGGCGCGCCGGCCGAAGGCGGCCGAGGCCGTCAGCGCCCCGGCGTGGTGGCGTTCGCGGCCCTCGGCGAGCAGGACGTCGATCGGGTCGGCCTCCGCCGTGGCGGGGCGGACGGGGACGGCAGGGGCACTCATGGGCCCGGCTCCTCACGGTCGTCGGCGCCCTGGCCGGCCCGGTGGCCGGTCAGGGTGAGGAAGGCCTCGTCCAGGCTGGGCTGGCCGAGGGAGAAGTCCGCGACGCCCACGCCCGCGTCGGCGAGCCGGGTCATGGCGTGCCCGACCAGCCGGGCCACGTCCGTGGCGTGCGGGCGGTCGGCGAGCAGCACGGACAGGCTGAGCGGGTCGGCGGCGAGCTGGACGGCGCCCTCGACGGTCGCGGCCAGGATCTGCAGCGCCTGCGGACGCTGTTCGCCGTCGAGCAGTCGCAGGTGCACGGTTCCGGAGCCGACCTGGGCCTTCAGCTGGGCGCTGGTGCCCTCGGCGACGATCCGGCCGTGGTCGATGACCGCGATCTGCTCGGCGAGCTGGTCGGCCTCCTCCAGGTACTGGGTGGTGAGCAGCACGGTGGTGCCGGCCGCGGCGACCCGGCGGACCAGCTCCCAGACCTGGTTGCGGCTGCGCGGGTCGAGGCCGGTGGTGGGCTCGTCGAGGAACAGCAGGTCGGGGGTGATGATCAGGCTGGCGCCGATGTCGAGCCGGCGCCGCATGCCGCCCGAGTAGCCGCCCACCGCGCGGCCGGCCGCCTCGGTCAGGTCGAACGCGGAGAGCAGGGCGTCGGCGCGCCGGCGCGTGGCGGCCCGGGACAGGCCGTGCAGCCTGCCGAGGATCAGCAGGTTCTCGTAGCCGGTCAGGTCCTCGTCGAGGGAGGCGTACTGCCCGGTCAACGCCACCCTGGAGCGGATCGCGTCCGCCTCGGTCCGCACGTCGTGGCCGAGGACGCGGGCCGTGCCGCCGTCCAGCCCGGTCAAGGTGGCCAGGATCCGGATCGTGGTGGTCTTGCCCGCCCCGTTGGGGCCGAGGAACCCGAAGACCTGACCGCGCGGGATCGTGAGGTCGATCCCGTCCAGTGCCCGGTTGCCCTTGTAGACCTTGACCAGACCGTGTGCCTCGACCGCCGGATGATCTCCACCCAAGCTTTTCTTTGACATGACGTAAGACTTGGACATCTCTTACGTCTTGTCAAGTCTTCGGTGGAACGCTTACCGTCGATCCATGGACGACCCGCACCAGACCGCCCCCCGACGCCGCCTCCGGGCCGATGCCAGGCGCAGCATCGCCGCCATCCTCGACGCGGCCGGAGTGCTGCTCGCCGAACGGCGCGACGCGAGCATGGAGGACATCGCCGCCAAGGCCGGCGTCACCCGGCAGACCGTCTATGCCCACTTCGCCTCGCGCGACGCCCTGGTGTCCGCCCTCGCCGAGGCCGCATCGTCCGAGTACCTCGCCGCGCTCGACGAGGCGGACCTCGACGCCGGCCCGCCCGCCGAGGCCCTGGCCCGCTTCCTCGGCGCCGGCTGGCAGTTCCTGCTGCGCCATCCCCTGCTGCTCGACCCCACCGTCCCCGGGGCCCCGCGGCCGGGCCAGAACGCCCTCTCCGAGGTCGTGCCGCCCCGGCTGGAGCGCCTCGTCCACCGGGGCCAGCAGGAGGGCGTCTTCGACCGCTCCCACCCCGCCGGCTGGCTCGCCGCCGCCGTCATCGGCCTCCAGCACACCGCCGCCGCGGAGGCCGCCGCCCACCGCCTCACCACCTCCGCGGCGGAGGCGCTGTGCCTGGAGAGCGCCCAGCGCCTCTGCGGCGGGAGCGGAGCGCTCTAGGGCTGGGGTCTGTCTCTTGGATCCTTGCCGGGTCCGCGACGTCCGGGACGCGGCTCGAACCCCCCGTCGGCCGGACGGCGGGGGGTTCGAGGACGGACCTCAGGGCGTGTCGGGGAAGTCCCCGTCGAGCAGGGCGAACAGCTCGTCGTCGCTCGCGGAGTCGACGGCGACCTCCGCCGCCCCGGACGACGGCGCCCCGGACGGCGGGCGGGCGTCGTCCCAGCGGCTCAGCAGCGCCCGCAGGCGCCTGGTGATCCGCTCCCGCAGCTCGTCGTCCGGCGCCTCCCCCAGCAGGGACCGCTCCAGGCCGTCGATCGCGTCGAGCACCGGCTCCGACCTCGGCGCCGCCTCGGGGACGAGCGTCGCCCGCAGGTGGCCGGCCAGCTCGGCCGGGGTCGGGTGGTCGAAGACCAGCGTCGCCGGGAACCGGCCGCCGGTCGCGCCGGCCAGCCGGTTGCGGAAGTCGACGGCGGTGAGCGAGTCGAACCCGAGGTCGCGGAACGGGCGGTCCGGCTCCATGGCCTCCGCGTCGCCGCCGCCGAGGGCGGCGACCGCGTGCGAGCGCACCAGGCGGAGCAGGAACTCCAGCCGCTCGGCCTCCCCCAGCGACGCCAGCTGCCGCGCCACCCCGGTGGCGGGGTCGGCGCCCGCCGCCCGGACCTGGACCGGCGTGGCGATCAGACCGCGCCACAGCGACGGCAGGTGGCCGTCGCGGGCGAGGGCCCGCAGCCGGTCGGTGCGCACCCGCGACGCCAGCAGGACCGGCTCGGCGCAGCCGCGGGCGGCGTCGAGGATCGCCAGCGCCTGCGGGGTGGACAGCGGGGCGAAGTACCCGGTGATGCGGGCCCGGTTGGAGCCGGTGATGCCGGCGGTCAGCGCGCTGGTCTCCTCCCACAGGCCCCACGCCGTCGACGTCGCCGGCAGGCCGGCGGCCCGCCGGTGGGAGGCGAGCGCGTCCAGGAACACGTTCGCGGCCGCGTAGTTGCCCTGTCCGGGGGCGCCGGTCAGCCCGGCGCCGGAGGAGAACAGCACGAACTCGGCGAGATCGGCGCCCGCGGTGAGCTCGTGCAGGTGCAGGGCGCCGTCGGCCTTGGGCCGCATGACCGCGTCGATCTTCTCCGGGGTGAGCGAGGGCAGCACCCCGTCGTCGAGGACGCCGGCCGCGTGCACCACCGCCGTCAGCGGGCGGTCCGCCGGGACCGCGGCCAGGGCCTTGGCGAGATCGGCCCGGTCCGCGACGTCGCAGGCGACCAGGTCGACGCTCGCGCCCAGCTCCGCCAGCCCGGCCCGCAGCTCGTCCGCGCCGGGCGCCGCGGGGCCGCTGCGGCTCAGCAGCACGAAGTGCCGGGCACCGCGCCCGGCCAGGTGCCGCACCACCAGCCCGGCCAGGGTCCCGGTGCCGCCGGTGACCAGCACCGTCCCCTCGGGGTCCGGCGCCTTCGGGACCGTCAGCACGATCTTGCCGACGTGCCGGGCCTGGCTCATGTGGCGGAACGCCGGGACGGCGCGGCGCACGTCCCAGGTGGTCAGCCGCGGCAGCGCCAGCGCACCGGCGCGGAACAGGTCCATGATCTCGGTCAGCATCTCGCGGATCCGCTCCGGGCCGACCTCGTTCAGGTCGAAGGCCCGGTAGCCGACCCCCGGGTGGCGGCCGGCGACGTCCTCGGCGTCCCGGACGTCGGTCTTGCCCATCTCGACGAACCGCCCACCGGGCCGCAGCAGCCGCAGCGAGGCGTCGACGAACTCCCCGGCCAGGGAGTTCAGCACGACGTCCACGCCCCGGCCCCCGCTGGTCCCGGCGAAGTGCCGCTCGAAGTCGAGGGTGCGGCTGGACGCGATGTGCGCGTCGTCCAGTCCGGCGGACCGCAGGACCGGCCACTTGCCCTCGCCGGCGGTCGCGAACACCCGCGCGCCGCGGTGCTCCGCCAGCTGGACGGCGGCCATGCCGACCCCGCCGGCCGCGGCGTGCACGAGCACCGACTCGCCGGAGCGCAGCCCGGCCAGCCCGTAGAGCGCGTAGTGTGCGGTGAGGAAGGCCACCGGCACCGAGGCGGCCTGCTCGAACGACCACCCCTCGGGGACCTTGGCGAGCAGCCGGTGGTCGGTCACCGAGACCGGGCCGAACGCGTGGGTCAGCAGGCCCAGGACCCGGTCCCCCGGCGCCAGGTCGTGGACCTCGCTGCCGACCGCCGTCACCGTGCCCGCGCCCTCGCCGCCGAGGTCCGTCTCCCCGGGGAGCAGCCCCAGCGCGACGACCACGTCGTGGAAGTTGAGGCCGGCCGCGCGCACGGCCACCCGCACCTCGCGCGGGCCGAGCGGTCCGGCGGGCGCCGGGGCCGGCGCCAGCCGCAGCCCCTCCAGCGTCCCGGTGCCGCCGCACTCCAGGCGCCAGGCGTCCACCCCGGCGGGCGGCGTCAGGCTCTCGCCGCCGTCGGCCCGGGCGAGCCTCGGTGCCAGCAGCCGGCCGGCCCGCACGGCGAACTGGGGCTCGTCGCTGTCCGCGACCGCCGCCCAGTGCTGCGCGGATCCGGTGTCGTCCGCCCCGGTGCCGTCGTCGACCAGGACGAACCGGCCCGGGTGCTCCGTCTGCGCGCTGCGCACCAGGCCCCACACGGTGGCGGAGGCCAGGCTCGTCAGGCCGTCCCCGTCGGCCGCCGCGACCGCGTCCTGCGTCCTGAACACCAGGCGGGCGGAGGCGAGTTCGTCGGCCGCCAGCCATTCCTGGGCGACCGCCAGCGCATCCGCGGCGACCACCCGGACGCGGGCGGGCAGCGGGTCCTCGCCGTCCCCGGAGAGCGGTCCGGCCGGCTCGGGGACGCCCAGGACCACCAGGTCGGGCGCGGGCGCGCCGCCCGTGACCGCCGTGCGCAGCCCCGCCAGGTCGTCGTACCCGTCGACCGCCGCGCCGGCGTCGACGAGCCGCCGCACCAGCGCCGCCCGGTCCGCGCCCAGCACCGCCCAGCGCGGCCGGGCCGCGCCCGGGCCGGACCCGGCCGCGGTGACGGGCGCGGTGACGGGCGCGGTGACGGGCGTCCAGTCGAGCCGGAAGAGCGCGTCACGCCGTGCGCCGGTGTCCTGCGCCCGCAGCTGCTCGGCCGAGACCGGGCGCACCACGATCGTGCCCACCGAGACGACCGGCCGGCCGTCGAGGTCCGCCGCCGTCAGCGCCACCCGGTCCGGTCCGATCCGCCGCACCCTGACCCGCAGATCGGCCGCGCCGGACGCGGCGAGGGCGACCTCGCTGAACACGAACGGCAGCCACAGGCCCGTGCCGGCCCCGTCGCCCTGCTGCGGCATGAGGATCCCGGCCGCCTGGGCCGCCGCGTCCAGCAGGGCCGGGTGGACCCCGAACCGCCCGGCCTCGTCGCGCTGCCGGGAGGGCAGGCCGACCTCGGCGAAGACCTCGTCGCCGCGGCGCCAGGCCCGGCGGATCCCGCGGAAGGCCGAGCCGTACTCGTAGCCGCGCTCCGCGAACCCCCCGTAGATCCCCTCGGTGGACAGCGCCTGCGCACCGGCCGGCGGCCAGAGCACGAGGTCGGCGAAGTCCTCCGCGAGCGGTGCGGCGGTCAGCTCGCCGACGGCGTTGGAGGTCCACTCGCCGTCCACGGAGGTGTCCTCCGGCCGCGAGTGGACCGTCACCCGGCGCTTGCCGGAGTCGTCCGGCGCCCCGGCGACGACCTGGAGCTGGACCGCGCCCGCCGAGGGGATCAGCATGGGGGCTTCCAGCGTCAGTTCCTCGATGCCGGAGCAGCCGGTCTCGGCCGCGGCGCGCAGGGCCAGCTCCACGAAGGCGGTGCCGGGCAGCAGGACCTGGTCCTGGACGGCGTGGTCGGCCAGCCACCCGTGGGTCTGCGGCGACAGCCGGCCGGAGAGCACCACCGAGCCGGTGCCGGCGACGTCGATCGCGGCGCCGAGCATCGGGTGCGCGCCGGCCCGCAGTCCCGCGCGGCCGAGGGCGTCCTTGGACGGCGCGGCCGGGTCCTGCCAGAAGTGCTCGCGCTGGAAAGCGTACGAGGGCAGCCTGACGCCGCCGTCCCCGTCTCCGCTTTCGCCCTCGCCCTCGCCCTCGCCCTCGCCGAGCAGCGCCTCCCAGGCGACCGGCACGCCGCGGACGTACGCCTGCGCGACCGAGCCGAGGAAGTCGTCCGGGCCGCCGCGGTCGCGGTGCGTCGTCCCGATGACGACCGCGGCGGCGTCCACGGCGGCGAGCGTCTCCTCCACGCCCACGGTGAGCACCGGGTGCGGGCTCGCCTCCACGAACAGCTCGTAGCCCCGGTCGGCCAGGGTCCGGACGGCCTCGTCGAAGCGCACCGGCTGCCGGAGGTTGCGGTACCAGTAGTCCGCGTCCAGCCCGGTGGTGTCCCACTGGCCGCCGGTCACCGCCGAGTAGAACGGGATGCGCGAGGGGCCGGGGGCGATCCCGGCCAGCCGGGCGAGCAGTTCCTCCCGGATCCGCTCGACGTGCGGCGAGTGCGAGGCGTAGTCGACGGGCAGCAGCCGCACCCGGACCTCGGAGTCCTGGTGCTCGGCGACGAGCTCGGCGATCGCGTCGGCGTCCCCGGACACCACCACGGAGCCCGGCCCGTTCACCACCGCGACCACCAGCCGGCCGTCCCACCGGGACAGCCGCGCCTCGGCCTCCTCGGGCCCCAGGCCCAGCGAGGCCATCGCCCCCAGGCCCGAGAGCGAGCGCAGGGCGCGGCTGCGCAGCGCCACCACCCGGGCCGCGTCCTCCAGGGACAGCCCGCCCGCCACGCAGGCGGCCGCGATCTCGCCCTGGGAGTGCCCGACCACCGCGGCGGGCTCGATGCCCGCGGACCGCCACAGGGCGGCCAGCGACACCATGACGGCGAACAGCACCGGCTGGACGACGTCCACCCGTTCGAGGTCCGGGGCGCCGGGCGCCTCCCGCAGCACGTCGCGCACCGACCAGCCGGTGAACGGGGCGAGCGCCTGCTCGCAGGCGGCGAGCCGGTCGCGGAAGACCGGGGACGTCTCCAGCAGCCCCAGCGCCATCCCCCGCCACTGGGATCCCTGGCCGGGGAAGACCAGCACCGCCTCCCCGGACCGGGTGCGCGCCGTTCCCCGGACCACGGCGGCCGAGGGCTGCTCGGCGGCCAGGGCGTCCAGTCCGGCGAGCAGCTCGGCCCGGGTGGAGCCGAGCACGACGGCCCGGTGGGACAGCGCCCCGCGCCGCAGCAGCGCGCGGGCCGTGTCCGGCGCGGTCACCTCCGGGTGGGCCCCGGCGAACTCCGCGAGCCGGGCGGCCTGCCCGCGCAGACCCTGCTCGCCGCGCCCCGACAGCACCCACGCCAGGACCGGCAGCCCCTCCCCCGCCGGGGCGCCGGCCCCGGGGGCGGACGGCCGGGCGGCGGGAGCCGTGCCCTCGCCGGCCGGGGCCTGTTCGACGACGAGGTGGGCGTTGGTGCCGCTGACCCCGAACGAGGAGATGCCCGCCCGGCGCGGATGTCCGCCGTCGGGCCACGGCACCGGCTCGACCGCCAGCTCGATGTCGCCCACCGACCAGTCGACGTGCCGGCTCGGCGCGTCGACGTGCAGCGTCCTGGGCACCACCCCGTGGCGCATCGCCAGCACCATCTTCATCACACCGGCCACCCCGGCCGCGGCCTGGGTGTGGCCGATGTTGGACTTCACCGAGCCGAGCAGCAGCGGCCGCCCGGCGGGCCGGTCCTGTCCGTAGGTGGCCAGCAGCGCCTGCGCCTCGATCGGGTCGCCCAGCGTCGTGCCGGTGCCGTGCGCCTCCACCACGTCGACGTCGCGCAGCGTCAGGCCGGCGTCCGCCACCGCCTGGCGGATCACCCGCTCCTGGGACGGCCCGTTCGGCGCCGTCAGCCCGCTCGACGCGCCGTCCTGGTTCACCGCCGAACCCCGGATCACCGCGAGCACCTCGTGCCCGCGCCGCCGGGCCTCGGAGAGCCGTTCCAGCAGCACCAGGCCGACGCCCTCGGCGAACCCGAAGCCGTCCGCGGCGTCGGCGAACGCCTTGCACCGGCCGTCGGCGGACAGCGCCCGCTGGCGGCTGAACTCGACGATCACCTTCGGGCTGCACATCAGCGCCACGCCGCCGACCACCGCCATCGAGCACTCGCCGGCCCGCAGCGCCTGCCCCGCGAGGTGCAGCGCCACCAGCGAGGACGAGCACGCGGTGTCCACGGTGACGGCCGGGCCCTCCAGCCCGAACACGTAGGACAGCCGGCCCGACAGCACGCTCGGGGTGGTCCCGGCGACCGCGTAGCCCTCGATGTTGTGGGGGTAGTCGGTGGGACCGGCGCCCACGAACACCCCGGTCCGGCTGCCCTTCAGGCCCGCCGGGTCCACCCCGGCGTTCTCGAACAGCTCCCAGGTGGTCTCCAGCAGCAGCCGCTGCCGGGGGTCCATGGCGAGCGCCTCGCGCCGGGAGATCCCGAAGAACTCCGCGTCGAAGCCCGCCACCCCGTCCAGGAAGCCGCCCTCGCGGACGTACGAGGTCCCCGGGTGGTCGGGGTCCGGGTCGAACAGCCCGGCGAGGTCCCAGCCCCGGTCCGCCGGGAAGCCGGCCACCGCGTCCCGGCCCTCGGACAGCAGCCGCCAGTACTCCTCCGGCGAGTTCACCCCGCCGGGCAGCCGGCAGGCCATGGCCACGATCGCCATCGGCTCGCCGAGCTTCGCCTCCAGCTCGTCGTTGCGCAGCCGCAGCCGCCGGGTCTCCTTGACCGATTCCCGCAGCGCGTTGGTGATCTCTTCGACTGATGCAGGCATCGCGGCCTCACTCTCCGGGGTTCTGCTCGTGGCCGCCGGCGGCGAGCGCGGCGTTGATGAGTTCGTCCACGTCCATGTCGTCGACGGTGCTGATCTCGGCCTCCGCCTCGGCCCTGGCCGCGGCCTCCGCGCCGTCCTGTCCGGCCGGTTCCTCCTCGACCGGGCTGAGCCGCTCGTGGAGCCGGCGGGCGAGCTCGACGGGCGTCGGGCAGTCGAAGACGACGGTGGCCGGCAGCCGCAGTCCGGTGGCCGTGGCCAGCCGGTTGCGCAGCTCGACCGCGGTCAGGGAGTCGAATCCCATCTCGACGAACCCGCGGTCGACGTCCACCGCGGACGCCGAGCCGTGGCCGAGCACCGCGGCCGCCTGCTTCCTGACCAGGTTCACCAGCGCCTGGCGCCGCTCGGCCGCCGTCATCCCGGCGAACTGGTCGGCGCCCCCGGCGGAGGCCGCGCTCTCGGCGGAGGCCCGGCCCGGCCGGGCGGCGGCGCCCCGGGGAACCAGCTGCCGCAGCACCGGCGGGAGCGTGCCCTGGGTGTCCTGGACGCGCAGCGCCGCGCGGTCGATGTGGGCCGTGACGACCAGCGGCAGCCCGCTGCGCACCCCCAGGTCGAACAGGGCGAGGCCCTCGGCGGCGGACATCGCCTGAGCCCCGGCCCGGGAGAGCCTGCCCCGGTCCAGCTCGTTCATCTGGCCGGTCAGGGAGCTGTCGTTCGCCCACAGGCCCCAGGCGAGCGAGGAGGCCGCCTGGCCGCGCGAGCGCCGGACCGCCGCGAGCGTGTCCAGGAACACGTTGGCGGCGCCGTAGTTGGCCTGTCCGGCGTTGCCGAGCAGACCGGCGGCGGAGGAGTACATCGCGAACATCCCGAGGTCGAGACCGGCGGTGAGCTCGTCGAGGTGCACGGCGGCGTCGACCTTGGGGCGCAGCACGGGCGCCAGCCGCTCGCCGGTCAGCGAGGTGAACACGGTGTCGTCCAGCACGCCCGCCGTGTGCACCACCGCGGTCAGCGGGTGCTCCGCCGGGATCCCGGCGAGCAGCTTGGCCAGGGACTCCCGGTCGGCGATGTCGCAGGCCACCACCCGGGCGTCGGCGCCGAGCGCGGCGAGTTCCGCGCACAGCTCCCCGGCGCCCGCCGCGCCCGGGCCCTGACGGCTCGCCAGCAGCAGGTGGCGCATCCCCCAGGGGCCGGCCAGGTGCTTGGCCACCAGGGCGCCCAGCGTGCCGGTCCCGCCGGTGATCAGGACCACGCCCTCGGGGTCGGGCGTGGGCGGGACGGTCAGGACGAGCTTGCCGACGTGCTTGGCCTGGGCCATGAACCGGAAGGCCTCCGGCGCGTCGAGCACGTCCCAGGTGCGGACGGGCAGCGGCTGCACCGTGCCGTCGCGCAGCAGGGCGACGATCTCGCCCAGCATCGCGCGCACCGACTCCGGGGTGGTGTCCGGCACCAGGTCCACCGGCCGGTACCGCACGCCCGGACACGCGGCCGCGACCTCCTCCGGGTCCCGGCGGTCGGTCTTGCCCAGTTCGATGAAGCAGCCGCCCTCGGGCAGCAGCCGCAGCGAGGCGTCGATGAGGTCGCCGGCCAGCGAGTTGACCACCACGTCGACCCCCGCGCCGCCGGTGGCGGCGAGCACCCGGTCGGCGAAGTCCGCGTCCCGGGAGGAGGAGATGTGGTCGTCGTCCAGGCCCAGCTGCCGCAGCGCGTCGTGCTTGGCCGGGCTCGCCGTGGCGAACACCTCGGCGCCCAGGTGACGGGCGAGCCGCACCGCCGCCGTGCCGACGCCGCCGGCCGCCGAGTGGACCAGGACGCGCTGCCCGGCGCGCAGACCGGCCACCTCGGTCAGCGCGAAGTACGCGGTCAGGAAGGCGGAGGGCACCGCGGCCGCCTGCTCGAACGACCAGTCCCCGGGGAACCGGACCAGCCAGCGGTGATCGGTCACCGCCTCGGTGCCGAACGCGCGCGGCATCAGCCCGAGGACCCGGTCACCCGGCTCGATCCCGGTCACGCCGGGGCCGGTCGCCTGGACCACGCCGGCGCCCTCGCCGCCGATGAACAGGCCGTCGTCCGGCGGCAGCCCCAGCGCGACCAGGAGGTCGTGGAAGGCGATCCCGGCCGCCCGCACCCGCACCCGCACCTGACCGGCGCCCAGCGGCTCCCCGGTCTCCGGGCAGGCCACCACGGACATCGCGTCGAGCACACCGGCCGGGTCGGGTTCGAGCCGCCAGCGTCCGCCGAGCGGCGGCGTCAGCCGGCCCGCCGGCCGGACCGCCGGAGCCACCCGGGGGATCAGCAGCGCCCCCGCCCGGACCGCGAGCTGCGGCTCGTCGCCCGCCAGGGCGTGGGCCAGCGCGTCCGCGCAGTCCTGGTCGTCCAGGTCGACCAGGACGATCCGGCCCGGGTTCTCGGCCTGCGCCGAGCGGACCAGGCCCCACACCGGGGAGGCGGCGAGGTCGCCCACGTCGCCCGCGTCCGTGACCGGCAGCGCGCGGCGGGTGACCACCACCAGCCGGGTGTCCAGCGTCGCGTCGTCGGCCAGCCACGCCTGGAGCTCGTCCAGCACCCGGGCGGTCAGCCCGAGGGCCGCGGCGGCCGGCTCGGCGCCCGGCTGCGTCGCGCAGGGGAGCAGCGCGATCCGGGGAGCCGGAGCGCCGCCGGCCGTCGCGCCGAGCAGGGCGGCCACATCGGGCCGGGCGTGCACGGCGATCCCCGCCGCGCGCAGCGAGCCGGCCAGGCCGAACGGGTCCGCGCCGAGCACCGCCCACTCGCCGTCGGCCCGGGATCCGGGCGTCGCCAGCGGGACCCAGTCCAGCTGGAACAGCGAGCGGTTGACCGGGCTCGCGGCCACCGAGAGCTGCTCGGCCGAGACCGGCCGGGTCACCAGCCGCTCGACCGCCAGCACCGGCGCGCCGGTCTCGTCGGCCGCGGTCAGCTCCACCGCGCCCGACTCGGCCGGGGCGATCCGCACCCGCAGGGAGCGCGCGCCGGCCGCGAACAGCGACACGCCGGAGAGCGTGAACGGCAGCCGCACCTGGCGGTCGTGGGACGGGATGAGCACCATCGCGTGCAGCGCCGCGTCGAGCAGCGCGGGGTGGACGCCGTACTGGTCCGCCTCCTCGCGCACCGGCGACGGCGGCGACACCTCGGCGTAGACCTCGTCGCCGTTGCGCCACGCCCTGACCAGCCCCTGGAACGAGGGCCCGTAGGTGTAGCCGGCCTCGGCGCCCTCCGCGTAGAAGGCGGCCGGGTCCAGCGGCACCGGTTCGGCGCCCGGCGGCGGCCAGTCGCCGGACGCGGCCGGGGCGGGCACCTCCTCCGCCGTCAGCACGGCCGAGGCGTGCCGCGTCCACTCGGCGTCCGGACCGCTCTCCCCGGACGGCCGGGAGTAGACGGCCAGCGACCGCGCGCCCGTGTCGTCGGGCGCCCCCACCACCAGCTGGAGGGAGACCGAGGCGTCGCCGCGCAGCAGCAGCGGTGCCTCCAGGGTCAGTTCGTCGACCCGGGGGCAGCCCGCCTCGATGCCGGCGCGCAGCGCCAGCTCGGCGAAGCCCGTTCCCGGGAGCAGCACCACGCCGTTGACCGCGTGGTCGGCCAGCCACGGCCGGCTCGCGACGGACAGCCGCCCGGTGAGCACCAGACCGCCGGTGTCCGCGAGTTCGACCGCGGCGCCGAGCAGCGGGTGGTCCGGCGCGGTGACGCCGAGGGCCGCCGGGTCCACCGCGGTGTTCTCCTCCGCCAGCCAGAAGTGCTGCCGGTCGAAGGCGTAGGTGGGCAGCGGGACGCTCGTGCCGCCGGGGATCAGCTTCGCCCAGTCCAGGTCCACGCCGTTCACCCAGGCCTCGGCGAGCGAGGCGGCGAAGCGGGCGGGGCCGCCCTCGTCGCGGCGCAGCGAGCCCAGCGTCACCGGCTCGGGGCCGTCCTCCACCGATGCGGCGGTGTCCAGCACGGCGCCGGTCAGCACGGGGTGCGGGGTCGCCTCGACGAAGGTGGTGAAGCCGTTGTCGAGCAGGGCGCGGGTGGCCCGGGCGAAGAGCACCGGCTCGCGCAGGTTGCGGTACCAGTACTCCGCGCCGAGCTCGGTGGTGTCGATCGGCTCGCCGGTCACCGCGGAGTAGAACGGGATCCGCGCCCGCCGGGGGGCGATGCCCGCGAGCTTCGCCACCAGGCCCTCGCGCATCGGCTCGACCTGCGGCGAGTGGGAGGCGTAGTCGACGTCGATCCGCCGGATCCGGATGCCGCGGCGCTCGCACTCCCCGGTCAGCCCGTCCAGCGCCTCGGTGTCGCCGGCGACGACGACCTGCGAGGGGCTGTTGACCGTCGCGATCGACACCCGGCCCTCCCAGGGCGCGAGCAGCTCGGCCGCCCGCTGCTCGTCGGCGTGCAGCGAGGCCATGCCCGAGGAGCCGGTCAGCCGGGCCAGTTCGCCCGCCCGGACGGCCACCACCCGGGCGGCGTCCTCCAGCGACAGCGCGCCGGCCACGTACGCGGCGGCGATCTCCCCCTGGGAGTGGCCGACCACCGCCGACGGGTTCACGCCGTGGTGCTGCCACAGCCGGGCCAGCGAGACCATGACCGCGAACAGGGCGGGCTGCACCACGTCGACCCGGGTGAGGCCGGGCGCGCCGTCGCTCCGGCGGAGCACCTCGGTCAGCGACCAGTCGGTCCAGGGCGCCAGGGCCCGCTCGCACTCGCCGATGTACTCGGCGAACTCGGGGCTGGCGTCCAGCAGTTCGGCGGCCATGCCGGGCCACTGGCTGCCCTGGCCGGGGAAGACGAAGACCACCCGCGGCTTGCGCTGCGCGGTGCCGAGGACGAGCCGGGGGTCCGGCTCGCCGTCGGCCATCCGGGTGAGCGGGCCGAAGTAGTCGCCCCGCTCGGCGCCGAGCAGCACCGCGCGGTGCGGCAGCGCCGCGCGCGTCGTGGCCAGGCTCCAGCCGATCTCGCGCGGCAGCGGCGCGGACCCGTCGGCCAGCAGCCGGCGCAGCCGGTCGGCCTGCAGCCGCAGCGAGACCGGCGTGGCGGCCGAGACGGGCCAGGGGACGAGCGAGGTCGCCGGAGCGGGCCCGGCGGCGGGCGCCGGCTCCTGCTCCCGCTCCTCGGCCGGGGCCTCTTCGAGGATCAGGTGGGCGTTGGTGCCGCTGACGCCGAACGAGGAGACGCCCGCGCGGCGCGGCCGGCCGCTCTCGGGCCACGGGACGGCGTCCACGACGAGGTCGACCTCGCCCGCCGTCCAGTCCACCTGCCGGCTCGGCGCGTCGACGTGCAGCGTCCTGGGCACCAGCCCGTGGCGCATCGCCAGCACCATCTTCATCACGCCGACCACCCCGGCCGCGGCCTGGGTGTGGCCGATGTTGGACTTCACCGAGCCGAGCAGCAGCGGCCGCCCGGCGGGCCGGTCCTGGCCGTAGGTGGCCAGCAGCGCCTGCGCCTCGATCGGGTCGCCCAGCGTCGTGCCGGTGCCGTGCGCCTCCACCACGTCGACGTCGCGCAGGGCCAGGCCCGCGTTCGCCACCGCCTGGCGGATGACCCGCTGCTGGGACGGTCCGTTCGGCGCGGTCAGGCCGTTCGACGCGCCGTCCTGGTTCATCGCCGAACCCCGGATCACCGCGAGCACCTCGTGCCCCAGGCGCCGGGCCTGCGACAGCGGCTCGACCAGGATCAGACCGGCGCCCTCGGCGAAGCCGGTGCCGTCCGCGGCATCGGCGAACGCCCGGCACCGGCCGTCGGCGGACAGCGCCCGCTGGCGGCTGAACTCGACGAAGACCTTCGGGCTCGACATCACCGCCACGCCGCCCACCACCGCCATCGAGCACTCACCGGCCCGCAGCGCCTGCCCCGCGAGGTGCAGCGCCACCAGCGAGGAGGAGCACGCGGTGTCCACGGTGACGGCCGGGCCCTCCAGCCCGAACACGTAGGAGACGCGTCCGGAGATCACGGCCGGCGTGCTGCCGGTGACCGCGTAGCCCTCGGCGCTGTGCGGCGCCAGCGGGGCGCCGGTCGCGTAGTCGGTGGGGCCCGCGCCGACGAACACCCCGGTCCGGCTGCCCTTCAGGCTCAGCGGGTCCAGCCCGGCGTTCTCGAACAGCTCCCACGCGGTCTCCAGCAGCAGCCGCTGGCGGGGGTCCATGGTCACGGCCTCGCGCGGGGAGATCCCGAAGAACTCGGCGTCGAAACCCGCCGCGTCGTCCAGGAAGCCGCTCTCGCGGACGTAGGACGTCCCGACCCGGTCCGGGTCGTCGTCGAACAGTCCGGCGAGGTCCCAGCCGCGGTCCGCCGGGAAGCCGGAGACCGCGTCGCGGCCCTCGGCCAGCAGCCGCCAGTAGTCCTCCGGCGAGGCCACGCCGCCGGGCAGCCGGCAGGCCATGCCGACGATCGCCATCGGCTCGTCCGGGGCACCGGCGGTCACGGCCGGCGCGGTCTCCTCCGGGCCGGCCGACTCGCCGAGGGCGAGTTCGAGCAGGTAGCCGGCGACGGCCGCGGCGGTCGGGTAGTCGAAGGCGAGGGAGGCCGGCAGGCGCAGCCCGGTCGCCGTGTTCAGCCTGGTCCGGAACTCGACCGCGGTGACGGAGTCGGAGCCCATCTCGGTGAACGGGCGCTCCGGGTCCACCTCGCCCGCCCGGCCGTAGCCGAGCACGATCGCGGCCTCGGTCCTGACCAGGTCGAGCACCGCCCACTCCCGCTCGGAGTCGGGGGTCTGCGCCAGCAGCCGGGCGAGGTCGCTCTGCCCGGCCGCCGGCTCGCCGGTCCCGGACCCGCCGGCGCCGCCCTGGACGTCCGGCAGCGCGTCGAGGAACGGCCGGGGGCGGGCCGCCGTGTAGAGCGGGGCGAAGCGCTCCCACTCCACGTCGGCCACCGTGACGGAGGTCTCGTCCCGGTCGAGCACCTGGCGCAGGGCGCGCAGCGCCTGCCCGGGCTCCAGGAGCGGCAGGCCCTGGCGTTCCGACTGACTGCGGAACATGTCCCGCACCGCCGGGTCGTCGGCGTCCTCGCCGAACGCGTTCCAGAAGCTCCAGGCGACGGTGGTGGCCGCCAGGCCCCGGGCGCGGCGCCGCAGGGCCAGCGCCTCCAGGTGGGCGTCGGCGGTCGCGAACGCGCCGTTCTCGGCCGCGCCCCAGACACCGGCGACGGAGGCGAACAGCACGAAGGCGTCCACCGCGTCCTCGCCGAGCAGTTCGTCCAGGACGCGGGCGCCGGTCACCTTGGCGCGCAGCGTTCCGGCGAGCCGTTCGAGCGTCGTGCCGGCCAGCGGGCCGGGCTCGGGGACGACCGCCGCGTGCACGACGGTGCGCACCGGCCGTCCTGCGGCGCGGGCCTCCTCCAGCAGGGCCGCCATCGCGGTCCGGTCGGCCGCGTCGCAGGCCGCCAGCGTCACCGGCGTGCCGGAGCCCACCAGTTCGGCCTCCAGCCCGGCCGCGCCCGGGGCGCCGGGCCCGCGCAGGCCGGTGAGGATGACGTGCTCCGCCCCGCAGGCCGCCAGCCAGCGGGCCAGGCGCCGGCCGAGGCGGCCGGTGCCGCCGGTGACCAGCACGCTGCCGCCCGGCTGCCAGGTGCGCGTCGCGGGCCGGTCGGCCACCGGGTCGCGCACCAGGCGCCGCACGTGCGCGCCGCTGTCGCGCAGCGCCACGTGGTCCTCGGCGCCGAGACCGCCGCCGAGCACCCCGCACAGGCGCCGCACCGCGTCCTCGTCGGGTGCGGCCGGCAGGTCGACCAGGCCGCCCCAGCGCTGCGGGCTCTCCAGGCCGGCCACCCGGCCCATGCCCCAGACCTGGGCCTGGGCGGGCGACAGCGGGTCGTCGCCGTCCGCGCCGACCGCACCGCTGGTGGCCAGCCACATCGGGACGTCGGCCGCGACATCGCCCAGCGCCTGCACCAGGGCCAGGGTGGCGGCGGTGCCGGCCGGGACGTCCGGGAAGTCCCGGTGCGGGCGTTCGTCCATCGCCAGCAGCGACAGCACGCCCGCGGCGTCCGCGGCGTCCGCCTCCGCGAGGAGGGCGGCGAGGTGCTCGCGACCGTCGCGCGCCGGGTCGAGCGGGAGCTCCCGGGCCTGCGCGCCGCCGTCGGTGAGCGCCCGGCACACGGCCGCCGCCCACTCCCGGCCCGGGCCGTCGCCGGGGGCCAGGACCAGCCAGCGGCCGGCCGGCCGCGCGTCGCCGGGCTCGGCGGCGGGCTGCCAGTCGACCCGGTAGCGCCAGGCGTCGAGTTCCCGGCCGGACAGGTCGGGGATCACGGCCGGCTGCGCCCCGCCCCAGGCGGGGACCCGCTGCCAGTCGACCTCGGCGCCGCGGGTGTAGGCCTCCGCGAGGGAGGTCAGGAAGCGCCCGGCGCCGCCGTCGTTCCTGCGCAGCGTGCCGAGCGCGCTCGCGTCGGCACCGGCCTGCTCGACGGTCGCCTCGATCGCCGAGGTGAGCACCGGGTGCGGGCTCGCCTCGACGAACAGCCCGTGGCCGCTCGCCAGCAGGGCGCGCACCGCCTCCTCGAAGCGGACCTGCTGACGCAGGCTCAGGTACCAGTAGTCGGCGCCCAGTTCGGTGCCGTCCAGCAGGCCGCCGGTGGCCGAGGAGTAGAACGGCACGGTGCCCGCACGGGGCGTGATCCCCTGGAGGACCTTCCCGAGCCGCTCACGGAGCTGCTCGACGTGCGGCGAGTGCGAGGCGTAGTCCACGTCGACCCGCCGGAACCGGATGCCGCCGTCCAGGCAGCGGGCCTCCAGCTCCTCCAGGGCGTCGGCGTCGCCCGCCACCACGACGCTCTGCGGGCCGTTGACCGCGGCGACGGACAGCCGCCCGGCGAACCGGTCCAGCAGGCCGGTGACCTCCGCCGCCCCCAGGGCGACCGAGGCCATCCCGCCGCGGCCGGACAGCCGGGACAGTTCGGCGCTGCGCAGCGCCACCACCTTGGCCGCGTCGCGCAGGGACAGCGCCCCGGCGACGTACGCGGCGGCGATCTCGCCCTGCGAGTGACCGGCCACGGCCGCGGGCACGACGCCGTAGGAGCGCCAGAGCCCGGCCAGCGAGACCATCACCGCGAAGAGCGCGGGCTGCACCACGTCGACCCGGTCGAGCGACGCCGCGCCGGCCTCGCCGTTGATCACCGCGCCGAGCGACCAGTCGGTGAACTCGGCCAGGGCCTCCTCGCATGCGCGCATCTGTTCGGCGAAGACCGGCTCGGCCGCCATGAGTTCGGCGGCCATGCCCTGCCACTGGGCGCCCTGCCCGGGGAAGATCAGGGCGGTCCTCGGGCCGTCCGAGGCCGGGCCCCGGACCAGGCTCGCCGCGGTCCGGCCGTCCGCGAGCGCGCTCAGCGCGTCGCCGAAGCCCGCGCCGTCACCGGCCAGCACCACGGCCCGGTGGGCACCCCCGCCCGGCAGCGCGGCCAGCGCGGCGCCCACCTCCACGGGGTCGGTCTGCGGGCCGCGGGCCACCAGGTCGCGGAGCGCGGCGGCCCGGGCCCGCAGACCGGTCGCGCTGGAGGCGGCGACCGCCCACGGCAGCACCGGCCGCTCGCCGGGGACCTCGACGGCCTCCCGGTACCAGTGGCGGCGGCGCTGCCAGGGGTAGGCAGGCAGGCTGACGGGCAGGCGGCCGGCCTGGACGGGCGCGGGAAGGGCGCCGGTCACGAAGAGTTCCGCCGCACCGAGGGCGAACCGCTCCAGCGGGTCCTCGGCGTCCACCGCCACGCCGAACCGCTCGGCCAGCGCGGCGGGCAGGGGCCGCGCCAGGACGTCGAGGAGGGCGTCCACGCCCGCGTCGCCGAGGGCGTCGGCGAGCGAGGGCGCCGGCTCGCCGGGCACACCGCCGGCCAGCCGGGCCAGCTCCTCGGCCGACCCCGCGACGTCCTCGCCGTCGCCGGACACCTCCGGCAGCACGCCGGGCCGCAGCTCCACGCCGGAGGACCGCCCGACGGCGAGCCGCAGGGCGTCGTCGAGGTCCAGCCGGCCCGCCGCCCAGGCGGCGCCCAGCCGGCCGGCCCCGGCTCCGGCCACGGCCTGCGCCGCGAGCCCGACGGCGGCCCACAGCCGGGCCGCCGCGACCTGGTGGCACAGCAGGTGGGCCGCGGCCTGCCCGTCCGCCGGTTCGGCGAACGGGTCGAGGGCCACGCCGGTCAGCGCGGTCAGGCGCTCGGCGCAGGAACGCAGCGCGGCCGCGTACTCCGGCAGCCCGGCCAGCCGCTCGCGCAGGGCGGCGGCCGGCGGCTCGGCGCCGAACCAGAGGCCGACGGTGCGCACCTCTCCCCCGGTCACCTCCCCGGTCCGGGCGGCCGGCGTGCCGCTCCCGCGCGCGACCGCCTCCAGGGCCGCCGCGAGCGAGGCGGCGTCCCGGCCGGTGACACCGATCCGGTGGCTGAGCCAGCTGCGCCGGTAGGCGGCGGTGAAGACGATGTCGTCCAGCTCGGCCGGGGCCCCGCGCAGCCGGGCGGCGAGCCGGCCGGCCGCCTGACGGGCCGCCGGCTCGGCCTCCGCGGTGACCATCAGGACGTAGGGCGCGCTGCGGGGCGCGGGCGCCGCCGGCTCGGCGGGTGCCGACGCCTGCTCGACGACCACGTGCGCGTTGCTGCCGCTGAAGCCGAACGAGCTGATGCCCGCGCGGTGCGGACGGTCGCGCCGCGGCCACTGGCGCCGCTCGGTCACCACCGAGACCGGCAGCCGGTCCCAGTCGATGTTCGTCGAGGGCCGGTCCAGCGGGTGCGGCGGAAGCTCCCCGTGGTGGAGCGAGAGGACGACCTTGAGGAGTCCGGCGACACCGGCCGCGGCCTCCAGGTGGCCGATGCTGGCCTTGGCGGAGCCGATCAGCAGGTTCTCGTCCGCCGCGCGCCCGGAGCCGAGCGCCTCGGCGAGGGCGCGGACCTCGATCGGGTCGCCGAGCGGGGTCCCGGTGCCGTGCGCCTCGACGTAGTCGACGTCGCGCGGCGCCCAGCCGGCGGACTCCACCGCCCGCCGCACGACGGCGACCTGCGCGTCGGCGCTGGGCACCGTCATCCCGCCGCTCGCGCCGTCCTGGTTGACCGCGGTGCCCCGGATCACCGCGTAGACGCGGTCCCCGTCGCGCCGGGCCGCGCTCAGCGGCTTGAGGATGACGGCCGCCGCGCCCTCGCCGCGGCCGTAGCCGTCGGCCGCGTCGTCGAAGGTCTTGCACCGGCCGTCGGGGGCCAGGGCGCCCGCCCCGGCCATGGAGACCGACACGCTGGGGGCGACGATCACGTTGGCGCCGCCGACGACGGCGATCTCGCAGTCCCCCTGGCGCAGGCCCTGGCAGGCCAGGTGGACCGCGGTGAGGGAGGAGGAGCAGGCGGTGTCGACCGCGATGCTGGGGCCGCGCAGCCCGAGGAAGTACGACAGGCGTCCGACGGCCGCGGCGAAGGTCGTGCCGGTCCCGTAGAAGTGGTCGACGTCGGCCATGTCGCGGGTCAGCAGCTGCTGGTAGTCGCCGGTGTTGAGGCCGAAGTAGACGCCCGCGGGCCGGCCCTCCAGCGCGAGCGCGGGCTGCCCGGCGTCCTCCAGCGCCTCCCAGGCGACCTCCAGCAGCAGGCGGTGCTGCGGGTCGAGCGACTTCGCCTCGCGCGGCGAGACCCGGAAGAACTCCGCGTCGAAGCCCTCCACCTCGTCCAGGAAGCCGCCCCGGGTGGGGACGTCCGCCCCGGCCTCGGCCCACACCGGGTCGGCCAGCCGGACCGCCGGGATGTCGCGGATCGCGTCGCGGCCCTCGGTCAGCAGCGACCAGAACTGCTCCGGCGAGTTCGCCCCCGGCAGCCGGCAGGCGATGCCGATCACGGCGACGGCGTCGTCCGCGGATCCGTCGTCACCGGCCGCGGCGTCCGCGCCGGGGACGGTCGCGACGGACGCGGCGTCCGCCGCGGCGGTCGCCTGCGCGGCCGCCGCGGGGGCCGCCTCCGCCAGGTAGCCGGCGAGCGCCTCGATCGTGGGCCGCTCGAAGACGATCGTCTTGGGGAGGTCCAGGCCGAACTCGGCGGACAGCCGGTCGCGCAGCTCCACGGCGGTCAGCGAGTCCAGGCCCTGGTCGAACAGGCCGCGACGGCGGGCGAGCCGCTCGTCCGCGGCGAGGCCGAGGACCGCCGCGAGGTGCTCCTCGACACGGCGCAGCGCGCCACCGGCCGGCGCCGCCGGGGCACCGGCGGGGGCGGGGGCGACCGCCGGGGCGGGCGCGGCGGACGGCGCGGACAGGATGGCGGACGGCGCGGCGGACGGGGCCGCCGCCGGCGCGGACGGCAGGGCGTCCTCCGGGCGGGCGACCAGCTCGCTGATCACCCGGCCCTCGGCGTCGAGCAGGCTCACCCGCACCTGCGCGGGAGCCTCGGCGCCGGGAGCGCGCCCCTGCTCGCCGGGCTCGACACCCGGCAGCCAGTGCCGCTCGCCGCCCCAGGAGGGCACCGGCAGCGTCCGGTACCGGCCGGGCGTCCCGGTGATCCGCGTCCAGTCCACCTCGACGCCGCCGACGTGCAGTTGGGCGAGGGTCCGGTGCAGTGCGAGCGGCCCGGCCTCGCCGCGGCGCAGCGTGGCCGTCACCGGGCCCCGCCGCTCCCTGCGGCGCAGCGCGTCGGTGAGCGGCCGCAGCAGCGTGGGGTGCGGGCCGATCTCGACGAACGCGCCGTCCGTCGCGGCGAGCAGGCCGTCGACCGCGGGCCAGAACAGCACCGGGTCGGTGAGGTTGCGCTCCCAGTAGGCGGCGTCGCGCGCGACGTCGGGTTCGTCCGGCCGCACGGTGGAGAGCAGCCGCACCGAGGGGTCGGCGCAGGCGAGCCCGGCCAGGGCCTCGCGCAGCAGCGGGCCGCGGTCGGCCACCACCGGGCTGTGGAAGGCGTAGGCACCGGCCAGCCGCTTGCACCGCAGGCCGCGGCCTTCGAGCTCGGCGGCGGCCGCGTCGACGGCGTCACCGGGGCCGCTCAGCACCACCGCCTGCGGTCCGTTGACCGCGGCGACCACCACCGGCAGGCCGCCGTCGGCCAGCGCGGCGAGGACGGTCTCGCGGTCCGCGCGCACGGCCAGCATGGCGCCGAGGCCGGCCGTCCCGTGCAGGATCTCACCGCGCCGGACGGCCAGCCGCACGGCGTCGGCGCGGGACAGGGCGCCGGCCGCGTGCGCGGCGGCGATCTCCCCGACGCTGTGGCCGACGACGGTCGTGGGCCGGATCCCGCACTCGGCCAGCCAGTCGGTCAGCGCCACCTGGACGGCGAGCAGGGCCGGCTGGGCGATGTCGGTGCGGTCGAGCCGGCTCTCGCCGTCCGCGCCGTCCGCGCCCCGGCGCAGTTCCTCGACCAGGGACCAGGGGGCGTCGCGCCGGATCAGCGCGTCGCACTCGTCGAGGGCCGCGCGGACCACCGGCGAGGACGCGTACAGGTCGGCCGCCATGCCCGCCCACTGCGAACCCTGCCCGGAGTAGACGAAGACCGGCTCGACGGCCGCGTCGGGGTCCACGGAGCCGAAGTAGGCGCCGTCCGGCCCCTCCTCGATCCCCTCCAGGGCGGCGGCCAGCTCCTGCGGCCCGGCGGTGACGGCGGCGAACCGGTGGCGCTCGTGGGTGCGCCGGGTGGCGGCGGAGGCGAGCAGGTCGCCGAGCGCGCCCTCGTCGTCCCCGGTCACCCGCCGCGCCATCCCGGCGACCTGCTCGTCCAGGCCCGGCCGGTGGAAGGCCGAGGCGAGCAGCACGCAGGGGCCCTCCGGGCGGACGGCCGGCGGCTCGGCGGCGGGCTCGACGCCCTCCACGATCACGTGGACGTTGGTGCCGCTGAGCCCGGAGGAGCTCACGCCCGCGCGCAGCGGCCGGCCGGCCTGCGCCAGGTCGACCGGGCCGAGCGGCACCGCCAGCTCGCCGCGGTCCCAGGAGACGGCCGAGGTCAGCCGGCCGGGGTCGGGCTGGCCCGGGACCTCCCGCGCGTTGACGACCCACAGGCTCTTCAGCAGTCCGGCGACCCCGGCCGCGCCGTCGGTGTGGCCGAACACCGCCTTGTTGGAGCCCACGTAGAGGGGCGCGCGGCCGGACTCCCGGCCCCGGCCGAAGACCTCGTTCAGCGCCATCAGCTCGACCTGGTCGCCGAGCGGGGTCCCGGTGCCGTGCGCCTCCACGTAGTCGAGGTCCGACGGGGCGAGGCCCGCGCCGCCGAGCGCGGTGCGCAGCAGTTCGGCCTGGGCGGCGCCGTTGGGCGCCGTGATGCCGAGGCTCAGGCCGTCGTGGTTGACGGCCGAGGCGCGGATCACCGCGTAGATCCGGTCCCGGTCGGCGAGCGCGTCGGGCAGCCGCTTCAGGACGACCACGCCGCAGCCGTCGCCGCGCAGGATGCCGTCGGCGTCGGCGGCGAAGGGCCGGCAGCGTCCGGTCGGCGAGATCGCGCCGATCCGGCTCATGAAGACGCTCAGCTCCGGCGTGATCATCAGGCTGACGCCACCGGCCAGGGCGATGTCGCTGTCGCCGGTGCGCAGGCTCTGGCTCGCCAGGTGGACGGCGAGCAGGGAGGAGGAACAGGCGGTGCTGACCGAGGCCATCGGCCCGTGCAGGTCGAAGGCGTAGGCCAGCCGGCCCGCCGCGAAGCTGAATTCGTTGCCGCCGCCGAAGTGCGGCCCGATGCCCTTGATGCCGAGCGTCTTGGCGTGCAGCGTCGCGTAGTCGTGGGCGAACATCCCGAAGAAGGCCCCGGTGCGGGTGCCGCGCCAGAGGTCCGCGGGGCGCCCGGAGTCGCTCATCGCCTCCCAGGCCACCTCCAGCAGCAGCCGCTGCTGGGGGTCCATCGCGGCGGCCTCGCGCGGCGAGATCCCGAACCAGGCGGCGTCGAAGCGGTCGATGTCCTCCAGGAAGCCACCGGCGTCGCTGGAGGTCCCCTGGCCGTCCGGACCGGCGAAGTCCCGGCGCCAGCGGGTCGGGGGGACGTCCTGGAACACCGGGCTCGCGGACCTGAGCGCCGCGCCGAAGGATTCGAGATCGCGGGCGCCTCCGGGGAACCGGCAGCCGATGCCGACGACGGCGATCGGGGTGTCGTGATGGCTCGTCAGCGATCGTTCTACCATTGGAGATTGTCCTTGCTCTACAATGATCTTCGAATTTTTCGGCAGCGGTGCCCGCGGGGCACCGGAGGGGGCGGCGATGACCGGGAACCAGCTCGCCGGTCCCGGTCATGTCGCCGTCTGGGTCGCGCTGGGCGCGGCCGCGCCCGGGGGCGGACCGCTCGGACTCGACGAGCGGGCCCGGCGCTACCGCCGGGCCCGGGCCGCCGCCCGCCGGGTCGGCCGGGCGCTCGTCGCCGCGCACACCGGGTGTCCGCCGGAGCACCAGGCCTGGGAGCGCGACGAACGCGGACGCCCGGTGCTCGCCCGCCCCGCCGGCCTCCAGGTGAGCCTCAGCCACGCCGAGTCCGTGGTGGCGGCCGCGCTGGCCGGGGACGGCCCGGTCGGCGTCGACGTCGAGCGGCTGCGGCCGCTGGCCGCCCGTGACGCGCTGGCCCGGGCGGCCCTGTCGGACTCCGAGCAGCGGGCCGTGGACGAACTGCCCGAGGCGCGGCGCGACGCCCAGGTGATCCGCTTCTGGACCCGCAAGGAGGCCGTGGCGAAGGCCCTGGGCACCGGGCTCGCCACCGACCTGCGCGGCATCGTCACGACGGCGGACGGTGCCGTCGTGACGCTCCCGCCCCAGTGCGGCGACCCCGCCGGCTGGACGCTGGCCGGGCTCCCGGTGCACGACGGCGTGATCGCCACCGTCGCGGTCCGGGCGCCCGGCGTCCGGGTGGTGGCCCGGACGCTCGCGCTGCCCGCCGACGAGGACCCGGACGGTCCCGCCGTCTAGCGCCCTCCCTGCGGAACCCCGCCGGGCCCGGCGGGATCCGCGGGGCGCGCTAGAACGACGGCGCCACGAACGGCGACCGCAGGTTGCCCAGGTACGGGTGCCACAGGTGCGTCGGGTCGTTCTCGACGGCGGTCACCGTCTCGCGCATGATGCGCAGCACCTCCGGCTCCTCCTCGTCGTAGAGGTCGCCCTGCAGCAGCCGCAGGACGTCCAGCCGGTAGCGCGGGTCCGCCACGTAGGTGGTGAACAGGATGTTCAGCCGGTAGTAGACCGCGATGAACTCGTACCAGTTGCGGGTGCCGTTGCGCAGCTGCCGCTCGTAGTCGGCGAACATGCCCTTCGAGAAGTCGTCGGCCTCGACGGCCTTCAGGATGTCCTTGCAGGCCAGCCGGGCGCTGTTGAGCGCGACGCTGACGCCGCTGGAGAAGATCGGGTCGACGAAGCGGGCGGCGTCGCCGAGCAGCACGTACCGGTCGCCGCAGATCTGGCTCATGGCGTAGCTGTAGTCGCCCTCGACCTTGAGCGGCGTCACCTGCTCGGTCTTCTGCAGGGCCTCGTACAGGTCCGGACGGCTCTCCACGAAGCTCCAGAAGAACTTCTCGCGGTCCATGTTCGCCTCGGCGAACCGGTGCTTCTGGGTCACCACGCCGATGCTGGTGACGGTCTCGCTGATCGGGATCTGCCAGACCCAGGTGTCGCTGATCGGCAGGAAGTGCACGTAGATGTAGTCGACCTTCTCGGGGCTGTTGGCGACCGCGGCGCGGTCGAGGCCCTCGAACCAGGCGTGCACGGCGTACTGGTTGAAGACCGGGTCCGCCTGCTTGATCCCGAGCTGCCGGCCCAGCATGGTCTGGCGGCCGGAACCGTCGACGATCATCTTCGCGGTGAAGTCCACCTCCCGCGAGCCCAGGCGGCAGGTCAGGGTGACCTTGTCCGGGTCGTCGAAGTCCGCGCGCAGCGCCCGGACGCCCTGGAACACCTTGGCGCCCAGGCTCTCCGCGTGCTTCAGCAGGATGAGGTCGAACTTGCTGCGGTCGACGTGGAAGGTGTAGTCCCGGTCGACGCCCGGCTGGTCGCGCTCGCTGAACAGGACGTCCGCGACGCCGAGTTCGTGGGTGAACTTGGTGACCTGGGGGGAGGTGACGTTGACCGGGAGGGAGGAGGTCCAGGCCGCGCCGTACTTGCGCGGGAAGCCGGCCGCCTCGATCTTGTCCATCGCGCCGGTCTCCAGCAGCACCCGGGTGGTCGCCGGGACCAGCGACTCGCCCACGTGCGGCCGGGGGAAGTTCTCGCTCTCGAAGACGGCCACCGACAGACCGGCCTTGGCGAGGTAGGCGGCGGCGCTGGAACCGGCCGGCCCGCCACCGACGATCACGACGTCATAGTCGACACTCATGGTTATCGGACACCTTCCACAGGGGCGGCCTTCAGACCGGAAACGAGCTTGCTGATGGCGGCGATGTCACGGAAGTTCGCCGCGTTGATCTTCGCAAGGGGCACGTCGACCCGCAGTTCCTCCCGCAGGAAGTTCAGCAGGAGCGCGCTGTTCATAGAGTTGAGGACCTCCCACTCCAGCAGCGGTGTGGTCTCGGTCAGTTCGCCTCTCGGGTCACCGTCGAGAAAACTCTCACTGATGAAGGTGGTGATCCGCAGCGTGACCTCGTCCTGGGTCATGGCGCCGCCTTTCCGTTGAAGGGTGACTGTCGGGTCCGCTCACGCACGGTGCGCCGCGGAGCCGCCGGCGTGCGTCTTCAGCGCCCGCCGGTCGATCTTTCCGTTGCCGTTCCTCGGCAACGGGGAGAGGAAGCGCACCTCGTCCGCCACCATGTAGCGCGGCAGGTGCTGGGCGAGGTGCCGCCGCAGGGCCAGCACCCCCGGTTCGCGCCCGGCCTGCGGGGCCACGAAGACCACCAGCCGGGTGTCGACGCCCTCGTCCACCGCCACGGCGGCGGCCTCCGCGACGTCGGCGTGGTTCTCCAGCACGGCCTCGACCTCGGCGAGTTCGACCCGGTGGCCGCGGATCTTGACCATGTGGTCGCGGCGGCCCAGGTAGTCGAACGCGCCGTCGGGCAGGACCCGGACCAGGTCGCCGGTGCGGTAGGGGCCGCTCTGCGGCGGGTGCCCCCAGTAGCCGGCCATCACGGTGGGACCGTCCACCACGAGCTCGCCCTCCTCGCCGGCGGCCGCGGTCCCCCCGTCGTCCTGCTGCGCCCACACCCGGTCACCGGCGGCCGCGATCCCGATCGGCACCGGCCGGTCGCGGTCGAGGTCCTTCCCGGTGACCTCGTGGTAGGTGCACACATTGGTCTCGGTCGGGCCGTACAGGTTCATCAGCCGGGCGCCGGTCCAGCCCGCCAGGTCGCGCAGCTGCGCGATCGGGAACGGCTCGCCGGCGAACAGCACCGTGTGCAGGGACTCCGGCGCCGGGCGGTCCAGCAGGCCGCCGAAGCGCATCATCACCGCGAGCGCGGACGGCACCGAGTACCAGACGCTGATCCGCTCCTGGTGGAGGAACTCGACCAGCTGGCCCGGGGCGAAGGACAGCTCCGGGGGGATCAGGTGGACCGACGCGCCGGCGCGGAACGCCACGTACAGGTCGAGCACCGACAGGTCGAAGCCGAAGGGCGCGTGGTTGGCGAACCGGTCGTCCTCCCCCGGCGCCAGCAGCTCGTACGCCCAGTCGACGAACGCCAGGGCGTTGCGGTGGGTCAGGCAGACGCCTTTGGGCGTGCCGGTCGATCCCGAGGTGTAGAGGATGTACGCCAGGTCGTCGGGGGTGACGGCGGCATGGGCGGCCGGGGCCGGCTCGTAGGGGCCGTCGAGCTCCTGGTAGCCGGCCCCCTCGCCCAGCTCGGCGGAGATCCGGGGGATCCAGGCGGCGGCGGTCACCACGAGGCGCGCCGCGCAGTCCCGGGCGATGGTCGCGACCCGGGCCACCGGGCTGCCGCCGTCGACGGGCACGTAGACCGCGCCGCACCGCAGCACCGCCTGCATCGCTGCCACCGTGGCGGGGCTCTTGCCCGCCCAGATCACGACCCGGTCGCCGGGCCGCACGCCCCGGCGGATCAGCCGGGCGGCGATCGCGTCCGCCATGGCGTCGAGTTCGCCGTAGCCGACGGACCCGGCGGGCCCGCTCACGGCCGGAGCGTCGGGCCGTCGCGCGGCGGCGTCGACGACCAGTTGGTGGAGGGTCACAGCCCGGACTCCCGTGCGATGAGTTCCAGCTGGATCTCGGTCGTCCCGGAGAAGATCGTCGTGGGCAGGCAGTCGCGCAGCTGCTGCTCGATGCCGTGGTCGGCCAGGTAGCCGGCCGATCCGAACAGCTGCATCGCGTCGAGGCTGTTGGCGACCGCGGCCTCGGACACCGCGGTCTTCGACAGGGCGATCGCGCGGACGTCCGTACGGCCCTGTTCGAGCAGCCAGCAGGCCCGGTACAGCAGCAGCCGCGCGCCCTCCAGGCGCTGCCGCATCCGGGCGATCCGGTGCGAGACGGCCTGGAAGTCGGCGATCCTGCGCCCGAACTGGCGGCGCTGCTTCACCCGGGCCACGCACTCGTCCAGCTGGCGTTCCATCAGCCCGAGGTAGCCGGCGAACAGGCAGCCGCGCTCCCACGCCATCGAGTGCTGGAAGATCGCCGCTCCGCTGCCCTCCTCGCCGAGCATGAACTCGGCCGGCACCTCGCAGCCGTCGAACCGCACCCGGGCCGCCAGGCAGCCCTGGAGTCCCGCCTTCTGCAGCGGCGGGCCGACCTCGACGCCGCTGAGCTCCCTCGGCACGGCGAACGCCGAGACGCCGAGGAAGCCGGCGGACGCGTCGGTGACGGCATAGGTCACGTACACGTCCGCGATCGGGGCGTTGCTGACGAAGGACTTCTCCCCGTCGAGCACGTACCCGCCGCCCCGGCGGGTGGCGGTGGTGCGGATCCGGCTGATGTCCGAGCCCGCCTCGTCCTCGGTCATGGCGTTGCCGGCGACCAGGTCGCCCGCGGCCATGCCCGACAGCAGCGCGAGGGCCGCCTCCGTCCCGAACTCCCGGACCGGCACGGCGCAGGAGAGCAGGTGGGCGGCGACCCCGAAGACCAGGCCCATGTCGGGACAGGAGCGTCCGAACGCCTCCAGGGCCAGCGCGGTGTCCAGGGCGCCCAGGCCGGCCCCGCCGTACTCCTCGGGCAGGCACAGCCCGGTCAGACCGATGTCCGCCGCGTCCTTCCACGCCAGCCGCGCCGACTCGGGGTCGGCGCTCGTCACGTGGTCGGCGAACCGCTCGGAAACAGCCGCGCTGATATCGGCGCAGCGTGCACGTTGAACCGGCGAAGGGTCGAAATCCATCAGTCAGCTTCCGGCGTGTAGTCGACCGTTTCCAATTCCGTCCCCTTCAGAAAGTGGCGTCGCCGCACCGTGTTTTTCTTTCTCCCCGGCACACTCCGCAACGGTATGTTCGGACCGGGCGCACCCCAACCCTTACCGCACCCTTAGGCAGGCCGGGGGGCGCGGCTAGGGGTTCGTTAGGGGTGCCGGTCAGGGCAGCAGCGACGTACCGTCCTGGCGCACCCCGGAAAGCACGGACGAGATGACGTCGAGAACTCCGGCCCGGCAGTCCTCCAGATAGAAGTGACCACCGGGGAAAATCCGTAGGTCGAACCGGCCGAGCGTGTGCTGCGTCCAGGCGGCCACCTCGTCGACGGAGGCCCGCGGGTCGCGGTCGCCGGTCAGTCCGGTGATGGCGCAGGACAGCGGCGGTCCGGGCTCGTACCGGTAGGTCTCGATGGCCTCGTAGTCGGCGCGGACCGTCGGCAGGACGAGGTCCAGCAGCTCCTCGTCGGCGAGGATCCGCGGGTCGGTGCCGCCCAGCCGGCCCATCTCCGCGACGAAGTCGGCCCGGCTCGCCCGGTGCAGCTCCTCGTGCTTGACCAGGGAGGGAGCCCGCCGGCCGGAGACGAACAGGTGCGCCGGGGCCGGCCCGTCCTCCCGGGCGATCCGGCGCGCCACCTCGAAGGAGAGGATCGCGCCCATGCTGTGGCCGAAGAACGCGTACGGCGCGTCCAGCAGCGGGCGGACCGCCTCGTGGATCCGGTCGGCCAGCTCGGGGACGGAGCGCAGGTGCGCCTCGGCGCCGCGGTCCTGGCGGCCCGGGTACTGCAGGGCCAGCACCTCGACGTCGCCGGGCAGCGCCGCCCCCCACGAGAAGAACGAGGTGGCGGCGCCACCCGCGTGCGGGAAACAGAACAGGCGGATGCCTTCGGGTGCCTGGCGGTAGACGCGGATCCAACTGCCGCTGTCGGTATTTCCCACGGCGGTCACCTTTCTGAGCGCAGCACGAACAACCGATTCATCGGCCGGGTCCGACCTTATCCCCGGGGGTCGCACGGCGGACCCCTAGCCGACCCCTAAACGCCCGGCCCGGCATTGCCCGGCATTCCTCCCGTTCCCTACGCTCGGTTATCCGGCGCTCGAATCGGACAGGGTGACAGCGAACAACGCAGGCGGGACGGGCGAATGCTCAGCGCGGAACTCACCAACGACGAAGTCGGCGAACTGCTGACCCGGCAGTGGCGCTTCCCCGGCCAGGCGGACGATGCCGCGCTGGCCCGGCTGTGGCGGCTCGCGGCGGCCCGGGGCTGGTTCGGCCCGCGCGGCCTCGACGCCGCCGTCGGACTCCTGCGGGCCACCGGAGCGGCCGCCTGCCCGCTGCCCGTCATGGACGGCCACGTCGCCGCGGACCTGCTGGCCAAGGCCGCCCCGGGGATCGTCGACGCGATCGCGTCCGGCGACGTCCGGATCCTGGTGGCGGTGCCGGCGGACGCGGCGGACGGCTCGCTCCCCTTCGCCGAGGGCGGATCCGCCGCCTCGCACGTCCTGCTGCTGCCGCCCGGGGGCGGAGTCGCCTCGGTGCGGCCGGTGGAGTTCGCCGTCCCGCAGCCCGGGCTGGCCTCGCCCGCCTGGACCCGGCTCGAACTCGGCGATCCGGAGGCGGAGTTCACCGTCGCGCCGGAGGCGGCCGGCCGGGCCCTGTCGCTGCTCCGGCTGGGGCTCGCGGTGCGGGCGCTGGCGGCCGCGCGGCACACCCACCGGCAGTCGGTCGCCCACGCCAAGGTCCGCCGGCAGTTCGGGCAGACGATCGGCAGCCTCGGCGCGATCCAGCAGCGCACGGCGACCCGCGAGATCGAACTCGTCGCGGGCGAGCTCCTGATCGAGGACGCCGTCCGCCGGCACGCCGCGGCGCCGGACGCCGGGGCGGCGCTCCTCGCCACCGAGCTCGCGGTCTGCCACGTGGCCGCCGTCGCGCCGCGCATCCAGTTGACGGCCCATCACACGCTCGGCGCGGGCGGGTACTTCGAGGGCCACGAGGCCCCGTGGCTGTTCCGCCGGGTGCACGCCGACGTCGCCCGGCTGCCCTGCTACCCGGCCCCGGGCGGCACCGTCGCCGACCTCCTGATCGCAGGCCCGGCCGGTCTGCCCGTCGTGGACCTCACCGCCGAGGCGGCGGAGGTCCGCGCGCAGGCCCGCGCCTTCGGCGCCGAACACCGGGCCCCTGTGCGCAGGTTCAGGGAGTGCGACGACCCCGCCCTGGTGGCGGCGATGGCCGGGCGCCGGTGGTTCGGGATGGCCTGGCCCGCCGCCGAGGGCGGACGCGGGGCCACCGTCCCCGAGCAGCTCGCGATGCAGGAGGAGTGCGCCTACAACCAGCTGCCGGCCGCCAACGCGCTGGCGGCCGTCTCGGTGGTCGGCGCGCCCGTCGTCCGGTACGGGACGGAGGAGCAGAAGGCCCGCCACCTCCCGCGGATCCGCGCCGGGGAACTGACCTTCTGCCTGGGCTACAGCGAGCCGGAGGCCGGTTCCGACCTGGCCTCGCTGACCACGACCGCGACCCGGGACGGCGAGGGCTGGGTGATCAACGGGACGAAGTCCTGGATCGCCAACGCCGACCGGGCCGAGTACATCTGGCTCGCCGTGCGCACGAACGTGGACGCCAGGCCCGCGATCGCCGGGATCAGCATGTTCATGGTCCCGATGGCGACCCCGGGGATCAGCACGGAGCCGCTGCGGGGCCTGTCCGGGCAGACCTGCTGCACGGTGCGCTTCGACGACGTCCGGGTGAGCGGCTCCGCGCTCGTCGGCCCGGTCGACCGCGGCTGGCACGTCATCACCGAGACGCTCGCCGGTGAACGGCTGCTGCTGGCCGGTGAGGTGGCCGGGCAGTCCCGCCGGCAGTTCGACGAACTGCTGGCCGTGGTGCGCGCCGACCCGGACGCCGTGGCCGGTCCGCCGGGCTCGGCCGCCCGCGCCACGCTGAGCCGGATGGCCGTGCAGGTCCGGGCGGTGAACCTGCTGCTCGCCGAGGCCGCCGAGCGGGCCGAGTCCAGCCCCGCCCACGTCGCCCGCCTCGCCTCGTCGATCGCCGGCGTGCAGGCCGCCGAGGCCTCCGAGCAGCTGAGCCGCGACGCCCTGGACGTGCTCGGCCCCGCGGCGGCGCTCGGCACGCCGGACGCCCCCGGTGCCGGCATCTTCGAGCAGGGCCTGCGGCTGTCCGTCCTCGCCTTCCTCGGCGGCGGCACCAACGACGTGCAGCGCGGGCTGATCGCCCGCGGGCTCGGCCTGGTCTGAGCCGGCCCGGGCGGGCCCGGGCGGGCCCGCTCCGGGGCGTCCGGGCCGCTCAGCGGCAGGCGGCGCGGCGCGGCCAGGCGATCTCGTCCACCGCCAGCCAGGGCGCGCCCGCCAGCGCCGCCGGGGTCGCCCCGGTGAAGGCCGCCACGTCACGGTGCAGATGGGACTGGTCGGCGTAGCCGCACTCCGCGGCGATCCGGGCGACGCCGTGGCCGGCGGCCAGGCGGTGGGCCACGTGGTCGAAGCGGACCAGCTGCGCCGCGCGCTTGGGCGTGACGCCGACCTGGGAGCGGAAGCGGGACCACAGGCGCTTGCGGCTCCAGCCGACCTCCGCCGCCATCCGCTCCACCCGGGCCCCGCCGTGCTCCGTCACCATCCGCCGCCACACCTCGGCGACCTCGGGGTCGACCCGGCGGCTCTCCGCGCACCGGCGGGCGAGTTCGGCCTGCGCGATCGCGAACCGGCACTCCCAGGACCCGGCGGTCCGCAGCCGCTCCAGCACCCGCGCCGCGTCACGGCCCCACAGCGCGTCGAGCGGGACCACCGACCCGCCCGCCTCCGCGGCGGCGCCGCCCAGCACCGCGTGCGCGGCCGGCGGCGACAGCCGGACCTGAAGGCAGTCGACGCCGCTGCCGCGCCCGCGCACCGGTCCCGGGTCGAGACCGACCAGGACGCTGCCGCGCTCCCGGCCGCCGGAGGCGTCGTCGACGGCGAGTGGCGCCTCGCCCAGGTCGAGGGCCAGGGTGACGGCGGGAAAGGGCACCACGCCGAGGTCGACGGGATCGGCGGCGCGGGCGCGGAATCCCGCCATGCCGACCCCCGGGACCGGGCCGGCCCCCGAGGGGGTGGCGATCTCCCACACCGCGACCACGTCGTAGGCCGAACGAACCGCACGCATGACGTCCAGGCTACGGCCGGAGCGGGCCGCGCATCATGCGAATTCCCCGCCGCACTCCCGCGCGCGCCCCCTCCGCACGTCCCCGCCCGCCGTCACCGGCCCCGGCGCCATCACTGTGCAAAACGCATGCATATCAAAGTACTTGACTAGTCATGCCTCGTGCAAGAAGGTTCCTCTAGCGCCTCGCGAAGCGGCCGTCTCCCTTCGCGCACCCCGCTCAGCAACCCTTCCACGCAGGAGGTGTGCTCTTCCATGACCTCGCCCGACGTCCCGGATCCCGCCGGGGCCGACCGTCCGTTCTTCGTCCTGCTGGGCCCGGACGGGGCCGGCAAGTCCTCGGTCATGTCCGCGGTCGAGGCCGGGCCGTCCGGCTGGCGCACCCTGTCCACCGACGGCGGACTGGTCCGCCCCGAACACGCGCTGATCGACCGGCTGCGGCGCGGCGTGTTCGAGGACGTCCTGCCGGGCCTGGGCAGCGCCTACTCCACGGAGTTCCTGGCCAGCCTGCTGCAGACCGCCGTGGTCCACCTGCGGGACGAGATCCGGCGCCAGGATCCGGAGGTCCCGCTCCTGATCGACTCCTACTACTACAAGATCCTCGCGAAGTGCCGGCTGGCCGGCGTCGACGAGAACCCCATGTACTCCTGGTGGCGGTCGTTCCCCCAGCCCCGCGCGGTGGTCTACCTGGACGTCTCCCCCGCCTCGGCGTGGCAGCGCCTCGGCCACGGGGCCCGGCTCAACCCCCTGGAGCACTTCGGCCGGCTGCCCGACTGGGGCGGGTTCGAGAGCTATCAGAAGAGTCTTCGCAAGCTGATGCTGGAAGAGGTGCGGCACGTGCCGGTGGCGATGATCGAGGAACAACCCAGTGCCGAACGGACGGCCGACGCCGTCCTGGAGGTGCTCGCGCGGTGACCACGGAACACGGCTGGGCCTCCCCCGGGCACGCCGACCGCTACCGGACCAGGGTGCTCGCCGAGCGCGACGCCCTGCGCGCGGCCCTCCCCGACCTGCGGGAGCGGCAGCAGCACGTCCTCACCGACCTCCTGGAGTTCAACGCGGGCACGGAGTTCGGGCGCACCCACGACTTCGGGCGGATCCGCGACCTGGACGACTTCCGCAAGGCGGTCCCGGTCCAGGACTACGCCGCCCACGCGCCGCTGATCGAGCGCATGGCCGCCGGGGAGCAGAACCTGCTCTCGGCCGACCGGCCCGTCGTCTACTTCACCAGCAGCGGCAGCACCGGCGCCCACAAGAAGATCCCGATCACCCCGCGCTTCATGCGCACGGTCTTCTTCCCCTTCTACTACGCCGCCTGGGCGCCGCTGATCGAGAACTTCCCCGAGGTCGCGCAGCGGCCCGACGCGGTGCTCAACCTCAAGCACGACCCGCTCGCCGCGCCGCCCACCACCCGCGACGGCCATCCGCACGTCGGCGCGAGCCAGGTCGACTTCGGGGAGAAGTTCGGCGAGCCCCTCTCGGCCGAGCTGGGCACGGCCGCCCCCTGGGCCACCCTCCCGGTGGAGGTCGCGCCCGGCGACCACCTGGAGAAGATGTACCTGCGGCTGCGGCTGGCGGTCCAGAGCGACGTGCGCTGCCTGATCGGCATCAACCCGGCGATGATCGCGGCGGTGCCGTACCAGCTGAACCTCTGGTGGGAGCGGATCGTCCGGGAGGTGCGCGACGGCACCCTGGGCGGCGTCCGGCACGGCCGCCCCGACCCCGCGCGGGCGGCCGAACTGGAGCGGCTCGCCGAGTACTTCGGCACCGTCACCCCCGCCCTGGTGTGGCCCCGGATCCGCGCCCTGTTCGGCTGGACCACCGGCGTCGCCTCGCTCTACCTGCCCGCCCTGCGCGAGGACTTCGGCACCGGCGTCAGCGCACTGCCCGCACCGGTGGCGGCCTCCGAGGGGCCGGTCGGCGTACCGCTCGACCGGCACGGCTCGGCCGGCAGCCTGGTGGCCACCGCCGCGGTGTACGAGTTCGTGGACGCCGACGCCGACCTCACCCCGGACGTCGCGACCCTGCTGCCGCACGAGGTCGAGCCCGGGCGCGAGTACCACGTGGTCTTCAGCCACGTCGGCGGCCTCTACCGCTACGCCGTCGGCGACGTCGTCCAGGTGGTCGACTCGGCGGACGGCGCGCCGCGGGTGCGGTACGCGGGCCGGGCCAACCGCTCCGACGCGGTGGGCGAGCGGCTGCGCGAGTCCCAGGTGGTCCGGGCGCTGCGCACCGCCCTGGAGAGTACCGGCCTGGGGCTGCGCAACGTCGCCTGTCGGGTGGAGCCGGCCGGGGGGACGGCCCGGCGCTACGTCTTCGCGGTGGCCCCCGCCCTCCCCTGGCAGGACGCCGAACGGACCCGCTTCACCGCCCTGCTGGACGCCGCCCTGCGGCGGGAGTCGGCGGGCTACCACCGGGCGCGCGCCGAAGGACGGCTGGACCCGCCCGCCCTGCTGCCGCTCGCCCCCGAGGCGTTCCACCGCGACTGGCACACCGCCGTGGGCGGCGGCGTCCGCCCCACCCAGGTCAAGGACCGCCTCTTCCGGCAGGACGACCTGCTGTGGCAGCGCCTGACCGGCACCCCGGCGGCCTGAACCGGACCGAACACGAGGAGCAACGAGATGGCAGACCTGAACCCGGTGGAGCGCACCGCGCTCCTCACCGCCGCCCTGCGCGCCGCGGAGTCCCGGCGCGACGACCGCCTCTACGAGGACCCCTACGCGGCGCTGCTGGCCGGCGACATCGGCCCCGAACTGCTGACCGAGGTCCGCGCCGCGACCTTCCCGCCCGACCGGCCGCGGTCGCTGCCCAGCACCCCCGACTACAACGCGATCCGGACCCGGTTCTTCGACGACTTCCTGCACGGAGCGGCCGAGGACCCGGGGATGACCCAGATCGTGCTGGCCCCCTCGGGCATGGACTCGCGCGTCTACCGGATGCGCTGGCCCGAGCACGTCCGCTACTTCGAGGTCGACCGGCCGGCGGTGCTGCGGTTCAAGGAGGAACGGCTGGCCGGCGTCGCCCCGCAGGGCGCCCTGCGGACCGTCGCGGTCGACCTCACCTCGGACGACTGGGAGGCCGAGCTGATCGCGGCCGGGTACGACCCGGCGCTGCCCTCCACCTGGCTGCTCGAAGGGCTGCTGTACTACATCCCCGAGGCGGACACCCGCCGGATGCTGGAGCGGGTGGCCGCGATCTGCGCGCCGGGCAGCCGGATCGCCGCCGACCTCGTCAACACCGCGGCCCTCACCCTGCCGGAGATGCGCGGGCTCCTGGACGTCTTCGCGGGCTGGGGCTGCCCCTGGCTGTTCGGCAGCGACGATCCGGAGGCCCTGTTCGACCAGTACGGCTTCGAGGTCGAGGCGCTCCAGCCCGGCGACCGCGGCGCGAACTTCGGCCGCTGGCCCGACCCGGTCCCGCCGCGCGAGGTCAAGGACGTGCGCCGGGTCTTCTTCGTCCACGGGCGGCGCCGTTGACCGCGCCCGCCGTCATCGTGGGAGCGAGCGTCTCGGGCCTCGCCACCGCGCTCGCCCTCGCCGAACGGGGCCGGCCGGTGCGGGTCCTGGAGCGCGCCGCTCCCCCGCCGGACGGGCCCGCCGGCAAGGCGGCCGGCCTGTGGCACCGGCCCACCGTGCCGCAGAGCGCCCACTCCCACATCCTCACCTCGCTCGGGGTGCGCACGCTGCGCGAACGGACCCCGCGCCTGCTCGACCGGGCGCTGGAGGAGGGCGCCCGGCTGCTCGACCTCATGGCGGCCGCGCCCGCCGCGGCGCGCCGGCGCGAGGCCGGCGACGAGCAGCTGATGGCACTCGCCGCCCGCCGGCCGTACCTGGACCTGCTGCTCCACCAGGCCGTACGGGCGCTGCCGAACGTGACGGTCAGCCATGGCACCGCCGTACGCGGCCTGCTGCTGGACGCCGGGCCGAGCGGAGCGGCCGGCGCGGTGACCGGCGTCGTGACCGACGGCGGCGAACGGCTGCCCGCCTCCTTCGTGGTGGACGCCACCGGCCGCCGGGCGGAGTCCCGCTCCTGGCTGGCCGCCGCCGGGCTGACGGTCGGGGAGGGCCTGAGCTCGCCCAACCGGCTGCGGGCGTTCACCCGCTACTACCGGCTGAACGCCGCGGACGGCACGCTGCCGGGCCCCCTCAACCGGGGCAACGCGGCCGGCGGCATCTGGGACCACTACGCGGTGGTGGTGCACCCGGCGGACAACGGCGTCTTCGCGATCAGCATCGGGGTGCCGACCGCCGATCCGGCCACCGACGCGCTGCGCGAGCCCGCCGCGTTCACCGCCGTCGCCCGGCTCTCCCCGTACGTCGGGGCGTGGAGCGACGAACGCGTCGCGACACCGCTGACGCCGGTGCGGACCATGACCGTTCCGCCCAACCTCCTGCACGGCGCGCCCACCGCGGACGGGAGGCCGGTCACCGGCCTGTTCCCGGTCGGCGACGCGGCCTGCGTCGTCGACCCGCTCTACGGGCGCGGCATGTCGCTCTCCCTCGCGCACGCCTTCGGCACCGCCGATCTGCTCGACGGCGGTCCGGCGACGGGCACCGGGCGCGCCGAGGCGGCGGCCCGGCTCGTGGAGACGCTCCTGCGGCCCTGGTACGACCACTCCGCCCGGGACAGCCTGGACCGCGACCGGCTCTGGCGGGCGCGGGCCGAAGGGAGCACACCGCCGGTCCCGGTGCCCGCCGTGCCCGGCCGCCCCACGACGCGCGAGGTGGCGGCGGCCGCCGCGACCGACGCCACCGTGTGGCGCGGGCTGACCCGGATGCTGATGACCCTGAGCACCCCCGCGGAGGTCTTCGACGACGCCGGCTTCCGCGCGCGGGTGCGCGCCGCGGCCGCCGTCCCGGCCGGCCCGAAGCCGCCGACCCGCGAGGAACTGGTGCACGCCGTCGCCACCGGGGAGGGAGCCTGATGGCAGCGGCCGGCCGGGTCCTGCTGGCACCGATCACCATCACCCCCTCGAAGCCGCTGACCCCCAGCCACCTCAAGGGCCTGCTCTGGGCGGACGTGATGTTCCGGGCCACCGCGCAGCTCGCCGAGGTGACCTTCCGCTACAGCCACACCACCTACCACCCGACCGAACAGGTCGTCGGCTTCTGGGAGTTCCTCGACCGCACCCGGGGCGACACCGACTACGGCTCGCTGTCGGAGGAGGAGATCGGGGAGCTCTACGTCGCGTTCCGCAAGGAGGGGACGCCTCCCGCGGCGGCGGCCCTGCGGCCGTACACGGAGGCGATCGAGCACACCGGCTTCGTGCACCCCGCCAGCACCCGGGTGCTCGAACTGTGGTCCGGCCACTACCAGCGGCTCGGCCTGCACGACCCCGGGCTGCTGGCCCACCAGCCGCCGGAGTTCGGCCTCGAAGAGATGATCGAGCACCTGGTCGCCGCCGGGATGGGCCTGGACCACCGGGACTGCGGCGGCCCGGTGTACCTCGACGCCACCCGGTTCGGCCTGCCGCTGCGCAAGATCGTCTCCGCCGACGGGCGCCCCAACTACCTGGCCTGCGCACTGCGCGAACTGCTGCCGCTCGCGCCCCGGTACGACGAGATCGTGGTGCTGTACGACCGCGAACTCGACCCCGACTACCAGCTGCTGGAACGGGTGCTGGCGGCCCTGGGCCCGACCGTGCACCGGGTGCCGATCGGCCGCACGCCCATCGAGGGGAGGATCACCTCGGCCCGGCACGGCGGCTGGCACGGCTACACGGTCGACGCCCTGCTGCACGCCGTCGGCGAGGACCACCCGCCCGAGGCCCGGCTGCTCGGGCTGCGGCTGTACTTCATCGCCGGGCTCGGCCCCGGTCAGCAGCAGTCCTTCCGGCACGACCTGCTGCGCAAGAGCCTGGCCCGGGCCGAGCAGCTGCTGAACAGGGCCCGCACCGCCCCGCAGCAGGGCCGGGACGCGCTGCTCGCCGCCCTCACCCCGCACCGCCGCGACCACACCCACATCGACCCCTACCGGCTGACCTCCTCCCTGCTGCGCCGGGGCCGGACGGTCCCCGACCACTCCCTGCTGGCCTCGGTGTTCCTATGACCGCTCCTGTGACGGCTCCCGTGACCGCTCCCACGACCGCTCCCGCCACCGCTCCTGCGACCGTTCCCGCCACCGCTCCCGTGCCCATCACCCCGGAACTACTGCTCTCCGTCGCCGCCGAGCGGCTCCGCACGGCCCTGCCCGAGCTGGCCGGGCGGCTCGACCTGTCCACCCCGCAGGCCCTGCGGGCGGCCAAGGCCGAGATCACCGCGCGGGACGGGACCGCGGACGGCACCGTGGCGGTCGCCGTGATCGGCCGCTTCTCGCTCGACGGCTGGGTGCGGGAGACCTGCCGCTTCGCGCTGGGCGTGCCCGAGGACCGCGCCGCACCGTGGCGTCGGGCCTTCACCCGGACCGTCTTCCTGGCCGGGCGGCCCGAGAACCTGCGCGAGCGGTTCGCCTTCGAGCACATCGCGCCCGACGGCTCGGCGGCCTGGGCCGGGCCCGGACCGGACGGCGACAGCGCCTCGCTGCGGCGGCTGCTGAAGACCTTCGACGGCAGGCGCCCGCTCGGCTCCCGGCCGCCGCTGACCGTCGAGGTCCCCGCCGCTCCGGCGGCGGGCCCCCCGGCCGGTCCGGCGACCGGGTCGCCTGCCGGGTCGCGCCGCCGCCCGCGCGACCGCGACCTCTACCTCGCCACGGCGGGGGTCACCGTCTCCGACGCCCTCGTCCAGCTCAACCACCTCCTGGTCGAGGCGGTCCTGGACGGGCTGATCCACCCCGGGGACCGGCTGACCCTGCGCCCGGTCCCCCGTCTGACCGGCATGGCCGTCCCCTTCACCGCCCTGCGCATCGACACCGACACCCACCACCCGCACAAGCTCCAGGCGTACGCCGGACTGACCGAGGAGACCTGACCCGACATGCCCGAGACCCCGCCGGCCGCGGCACCCGCTCCCCCACGTCCCGTCCGCTTCGGCGTGCACGGCTCCTCGCACCTGGCCCGGCGCCTCATCGCCGCGGCCGGCACCGACCCCGACACCGTCGAGTTCGTCCCCTACGAGGTCACCGAGCCGTTCCGGCTGCTGCGCGAGGGCGCGATGGACCTCATGATCGTCAAGTACGACCTGTTCGAGGCGGACATCGCCGCGAGCGCCACCCTGGCCCAGGACCACCGGGCGGTGATCGTCGGGGAGCACCACCCGCTCGCCGGGCGCGACGAGGTGTCGATCGAGGAGGCCGCCGAGTACGACGCCTTCAGCTGTCCCGGCGACTTCCCGCCGTACGTCTGGGACCTGATCGTGCCGCCGCGCACGCCCGCCGGCACGCCGATCCGCCGGGTCCACCCGATGACCACGCAGGAGGGCATGGCCGCCGTGCTCGCCACGACGCAGGCCGTGCACGTGTCGTTCCGGTCGCTCGCCGACGTCGTGCCGCCGCACATCAGGGTGGTGCCGATGCGCGGTCTGCCGCCCGCCCCGGTGATGATCGGCTGGCTGCGCGGGGCGCGGCTCTCCCCGGAGGCCGCCGCCCTCGTCGCCGCCGCCGAGCGGAGCGCGAAGCCGTGACCGGGGCCGCGACCGGGGCCGTGACCCCGCGCCTGCCCGTGGTCCTGCTGCACGCGCTGCCGCTGAGCTCCGCCATGTGGCAGGCCCAGGCGACGGCGCTGCGCGAGCGCGGACACACCGTCATCGTGCCCGACCAGCGCGGCTTCGGCGCCGAACCGCTCGGCGAGCAGCCGCCCTCGCTGGACACCGTCGCCGACGACCTGGCCGCGCGCCTCGACGCCCTGGGCCACCGGAAGGTGACCCTGGTCGGCTGCTCGATGGGCGGCTACGCGGCGATGGCGTTCCTGCGCCGGCACCGCCGGCGGGTCGGCGCCCTGGCGCTGCTGGCCACCAGGGCCACCGCCGACACCCCCGAACAGGCCGCCGGACGCCGGGCCTTCGCCGGCCTCGTGGTCGACGACGCCCAGCGGGACGAGCTGATCACCCGGACCACGCCGCTGCTCCTCGGCGCCACCACCAAGGCCGAGCGCCCCGGCACCCTGGCCGAGGTGCTGGCCTGGTCCAGGGCCGCCGACCCGCGCGCGGTGGCCTGGGCCCAGGAGGCCGTCGCGACGCGACCCGACTCCGTGGAGGTCCTGCGGGCCACCGACGTCCCCGCCCTGGTGGCCATCGGTACGGAGGACGAACTGGTCTCCGTCGACGAGGCGACGCTGACGGCCGGCTCCCTGCCGCAGGGGCGGCTGGTCACCGTGCCCGGGGCCGGGCACCTCCAGCCGCTGGAGGCACCGGAGCTGACCACCCGGCTGCTCACCACCCTGCTGGACGGGGACGGCACCCGCTGACCGGGGACCTCGCCCCCGCGCCGGTCCGGTGGCCCCGCCTCCCGCGGACGGAACCGCGGAACCACCGGACCGGCGAGCGCGGGGCGCCGCGAGCCCCGGGAGCGCCACCGCCCGGGCGCGCTACTGCCCGGGACGGATCCGGGCCAGGAAGGGGGAGAGCACCGGGGAGATCGCGGCCATCTCGAAGGCGGTGTGGAGCTCCTGGGTGAAGGTGGCCGAGTAGAGCTCCAGCTCCCGGCGCCCCACCTCGGTGAGACGGATGACGACGAACCGCCGGTCGTGCTCGCTGGTGGTGCGCTTCACCAGCCCGCTGCGTTCCAGGCGGACCGCCACCCGGCTGAGGGTCGACTGGTTGACCCCCATCTCCTCCGCCAGCTCCTGCATCTGCATCACCCGCGGTTCGGACTGCTGCATGGTGCTGAGCGCGATGAAGTCCGTCAGGCCGATGCCGTGGGAACGCATGAGCCTGCGCTCAAGCAACTGCGACACGTACGTCGACAGCCGCGACACCTGCCACCAGAGCTCGATGTCACTTCCGCGTTCACGGGCCATTGTCGTCACGGCCTAACCTTCCGGTCCCACCCGCCTTCACCGGCGCCGGGAGAATCCATTCCGGGAATAACCACCGGCGCGGATTCTAACACGAACAGGGGATTCCCCGCCCGAATTACCTGTCATTTGGTCGCCATGCCGACCCCCCAATGCCGGCAGTAGTTTTCCCGGTGGTCGTGGAAAATATCGGGAAGTCGCACGTCGACGGTCTCGATATGATCCCCGAAAAAATCCCCCAGGGGTTCCGCGAGCATGCGGTGCTCGACGCCGCTCGGCAGCGGCGCGTCGATGAACTCACACATGCGCCGGACGGTGCGCAACGGCCGCTCCACCAGTTCCGCGTACGCGATGTCCAGCACCCGGGACCCGACCGAGGCGTCGTACCACTCCGGGCCGGCCAGCCCCCGGCCGAGCCGCCGCGCCCATTCCGCCTTCACCGCGTACGGGTCCACCTGCAGCGACCAGGCGCGCCGGCGCAGCGCGCTGGTCCCGGCGACATTGGCCAGCGACTCCATCGGGTCCCGGTGCACCCGGATGATGCGGGCGTTCGGGTACACCGACAGCAGGCTGCCCAGCCGCAGCGAGTGGAACTCGCTGACCAGCACCGGCCGCCCGCCGTGCACCCGGTCCAGGATCACCGCCAGCGCACTGCGGTGGAAGGTGTACGCCGCCGTCGCGTCCTGCGCGTCGAGCCAGTCCGTGTACCCCGGAACGTGGTACTCCATGGGCGCGGACAGGGCGTGGAACGCGTACGACAGCAGCAGGTGGTCCCCGCACGGCGCCCCCGGATCCGGCTGCGGCCCCGCCGCCCCGCCCGGCCGCCGCTCCCACAGCGGGTACACGAACGGGTCGACGAGCGAGGGGTCGCACCGCCACGGCAGCCAGTCCGTGCTGGGCCGCGCCACCTCCCACAGCGAGGGCATGTTCAGCCCCGGGTGCCGGCTGAGCAACCGCTGCAACCGCTGGAGCCCGCTGCCCGGCAGCCCCACCACGAATACCGCGTCGTCCCCGCAGCCCCACGGATCGACCCGCCCACTCTCGACCAGCTCCCGCACCCTGAGCTGATTGGCCAGCGAAAGCGCCAGCCGCTGCCGCGTGACCGCCACCCCCGCCGGCGTCAGCGCCGCCTCCCCCTCCAACGACGCCACGAGTTCACCGAAGGCCGGCACGAAAGACGGCTCCAGCGCTTTCCCCTCGAATTCCTCCTGCCGGGCAACAGCAAGAATATCGCGCAACTCGAACAGCGAGCCGCACCCATCGTGCCGATCATTCACTTGTACCCCCCAAAACGGGATTCGTCTCAGCGGAGAGTAGCGCACCACTAATGATCAACTGCTCCCCCGCCACAACGATTGGCCGAAACACTTCGACCCAAAAATCCCGCCACCCGACCAAATCCCCCGTTCACCCGCCCCCGCCCCGGTGCACGGCCGGCGCGGTGACGGCGGACGACGGCGCCCGCCCCGGGAAGGGGGCGGGCGCCGTGGTCCACGGGTCGGCCGTCGTCAGCGGCGTCGCCTGCTGACGGTCAGGGCCAGGGCCGTTCCGGCGAGCAGGACCAGCGCCGCGTACCCGAGCACCGGCGCGATGCTCATGCCGGACTCCGCGAGTTCGTGGCCGGGGTGGGTCGGGGCGGGGTGGGTCGGACCGGGATGACTCGGGCCGGGGTGGCTCGGGCCCGGGTGGCTCGGGCCGGGCGACGGCGACGGCGACGTCGGGGTCGCCGACGGGCTCGGCGACGGTGACGGGCTCGGCGAGGGCGAGGGACTGAACGTCGGCGAGGGCGAGGGGCTCGGAGACACCGACGGGCTGGGCGACGGTGACGGCGACGGGCTGGGCGACGCCGACGGGCTCGGCGACGGACTGGGGGACGGGCTCGGCGACGGTGACGGGCTCGGCGAGGGGCTCGGCGACGGCGACGGGCTGGGCGACGGACTGGGGCCGGCCACCTCCACCGTCACCTGGGCGGTGGCCCCGGGCGAGGTGACCGTCGCACCGCCGGGCGCGTGGCCCGTGGCGGTCGCGGTGTTCTCGATCCGCTTCTCCCGCAGGTCGTCCGCGGTGACGGTGTAGGTGGCGCTGCAGGTCGCCGTCCCGCCCGGGAGCAGTCGGGCGGTGCCGGCCGGCGGGCAGTCGGGGGTCGGCGCGGTGCCGTGGCCGTTGAACGCGGTTTCGGCCACCGTCACGTCGGTGAGAACGACGTTGCCCGTGTTGGTGACGGTGAAGGTGTAGTGGACGGTGTCGCCCGCCTGGTGGACGGTGGTCGGGGACGCGGTCTTGGCCACGGTCAGGGCCGGGTTGGCCTGGGCCGGGAGGACGGTGGCGGTGGACTCGGCCTGCACGGGCAGGCCACGGGGGTCGGTCGCGCTCGCGACGGCGGTGTTGGAGATCGATCCGGCGGCGGCGTCGGCCGCGGTGACGGTGTAGGTGGCGGTGCAGGCGATGGCGACGCCCGGGGCGAGGGAGCCGGCCTCGGGCGGGCAGGTGACGGTGGGCGGGGTGCCGTGGCCGTCGAACGCGGTCTCCCGGACGTCGAGTCCGCCGAGGGTGACGTTGCCGGTGTTGGTGACGAGGAACCGGTACGTCACCGTGGAGCCCTCCATCGGCGGCGTGTCGGCGGAGTCCGCGGTCTTGGCCAGGGTGAGCCCGGAGACGGCCGGCGCGGTGACGGTCGCGCGGACCTCGGCGGAGACGGGGCTGTCGAAGCCGGTGGGCGCGCGGCCGGTGGCGGTGGCGGCGTTGGTGATCGTGCCGGTGTCGATGTCGGCCTGGGTGGTGGTGTAGGTGGCGGTGCAGACCACGGAGTCGCCCGGTGCCAGGGTGAGCGCGGCGGCCGGGCAGTCGACCGTCGGCGCGCCGCCGGAGCCGCTGAACGCGGTCTCGGTGATGTGCACCTCGGTGAGCGGGACGCCGCCGGTGTTGGTGACGGTGAAGGAGTAGGACAGCGCGGTGCCCGCCCGGTCGACGGTGTCCGGGGTGACGCCCTTGGCGAGCAGGATGCCGGGCGCGGTGACGGTGCGCACGGTCGCGGTGGCCTCGTTGCTCACCGGGTTGGGCCCGGTGGCCGCGGTGGCCGTCGCGGTGGCGGTGTTGGTGATCGATCCGGCGGTCACGTCCTGCGCGGTGACGGTGTAGGTGGCCGTGCAGGTGGTGGTCGCGGCGGGGGCGAGGTCGGTGCTCCGGCAGACGGGGACGGGCTTGGTGCCGCTGCCGGTGAAGACGTTCTCGTCGATCGTCGTACCGGTGACCGGGACGGTGCCGGTGTTGGCCACCTCGTACGTGTAGGTGACGGTGTCCCCGGCGGTCGCGGTGACCCGGTCGACCTCCTTGGTGAGGCTCAGGTCGGCGTTGTCGCCCAGCGGGGTGGAGCTGATGACCTGATGGTCGGCCTGCGGCCCGAGGCTGTCGATGACGGAGGGGTTGATCACCGTCGGACCGGTGTAGTGCAGGCCCCCGGGCGGGGGCGGCGGTGGGTCCTCGGTGATGGTGCACTGCTGGCCGTCGTAGAAGGTGAGCGGTGCGGCGGTGGCGCCGCTCGCTCCGGCCGGGACGGTGACCGACCAGGTCTGCGGCGCCTGGGTGCCGCAGGTGACCGTTCCGGTGAAGGTGAGCGGGGCGGGCAGGCCGCCGGCGGGCAGACCGGTGAGCTGCTTGACGACGGTGATGGTGGAGGCCGTGTTGAAGACCTGGAGCGAGACGGTGCTCTCGTTCGAGGCGGGGATCGCGTCCAGGAACGCGTCGGGACCGGTGGAGGAGCGGCCGGTCGCGGTGTTGGGGTAGGTGCCGGGGATCGGCCCGGCGGTGCCGGTGACGGTGATGGTGACGAAGTCCCGTCCGGCGCCGATCTGCGGGATGGTGGAGGTCACGGTGCGGGTCACCGGGTCGAACACCACCGGACCGCACACCGAGGCGCCGGAGTTCGCCACACAGCTCGCCGAGCCGTAGACGAAGGCGGTGGCCGGGGGCAGCGGGTCGGAGAACTCCACCGTCCTCGCCGTCTGCGGCGACCCGTTGGAGACCTTGATCGTGTAGGTGACGGCCTCCCCGGCCTGCACCGCGGCCGGCTCGACCGCCTTGTTGACCGCGATGTCCGCGCACGGAGCCGTCGCCGAGGTGCCGGCGGAGCTGTTCCCGGTGTTGACCAGCGTCGTCGGGACGAAGAAGTTCGCGTTGTTGCCGACGATCGTGGCGGTGTTCGGGCAGGCCGCCAGCGGGGTCGGGTCCGCCGGGTCGATGCTCACGACGACGACCAGCTTGGCGCCGGGCGGGAACGCGCCCACCTCGCCGGAGTAGGCCGGCTGGCTGTCGCCGACCGTCCCGTCCTGGATGAACGACGGGCAGGTCGCGCCGCCGGTGCCGTCGCAGGAGACGACGTGCACGGCGTACGAGCGGAAGAGGGTCGTCGGCGAGCTGAGGTACTCCCGGATCGTGGACCCGTCCGCGGGGTTCGGCCCCTTGTTCTCGTACGTGACCGTGTACGTGTTGGGCATGCCCGGCAGGATCACCGTGTTGGCCTGCGTCTTGGTGACGGAGATCTCCGTCTGCGGGCAGGCCTCGGGCGTCAGCCCGGTCGCGCTGGTGTACGCCGTGGTGTCGCCGGTGTTGACCAGCGGCCTGACGGTGAACAGCTGCGCGGTGTTGCCGACGATGTCGACCGTCGGATTCCTGCTGCAGGTGGTGGGCGCGCCCGTCGGGTCGACCGTCATGACGATGGTCAGCGCCGCGCCGGGCGGGAACGCGCCCAGCTCGCCGGAGTAGACCATCGTGTTGTTGTTGGCCGTGGTGTCCTGGACGAACGGCGGGCAGCTCACCCCGCCGGTGCCGTCGCAGGAGACGATGTGCACGGCGTAGGAGGTGAAGATCCGCTGCGTCGACTCCAGGTAGTCGCGGATGGTCGAGCCGTCCGCCGCGTTCGGGCCGTTGTTCCGGTAGGTGACCGTGTAGGTGTTGGGCATGCCCGGCAGGATCTGCGTGTTGCTCTGCGTCTTGGTGACGGAGATGTCCGTCTGCGGGCAGTTGCCCGGAGTGAGGCCGGTCGCCGACACGTACGCCTGGCTGGACAGCGTGTTGGTCACGCCGGTCGGCGTGAAGATGTTGGCGGTGTTGCCGACGATGTCGGCGGCCGGCGACGGCGAGCACTCCGGCTCCGGACCGGACGGGTCCACCGTCATCACCACGGTCAGCTTCGCACCCGGCGGGAACGACCCGACCGGGCCGGAGAAGATCACGGTGCTGTTGTTGGCCGTGGTGTCCTGGATGAACGACGGGCAGGACGCGCCGCCGGTGCCGTCGCAGGAGACGATGTGCACGGCATAGGACGTGTACAGCGACCGCGACGCGCTCAGGTAGTCGCGGATCGTCGCGCCGTCCGCCCAGCCGTTGCCCTCGTTGCCGAAGGTCACCGTGTAGGTGTTCGGCTGACCCGGCAGGATCGTGGTCGACGACTGGGACTTGGTGACCCGCAGGCTCATCCGGTTGCTGACCGTCGTGCTGACCGAGCTGTCGTTGGAGCTCGGGTCGGAGTCCGTGGCCCCCGGCGGCGGGTCGATGTGCGAGGAGGCCGTCACCGACGACGCCGAGGGGGCGCCGAAGCGGCCGGTCACGGTCAACGTCAGCACCCCGAGGTGCGGCAGGGTCACCGCCGTGCCCGAGATCTGACTGTCCGACACGGTCAGCGAGGCGGGGCAGGCGGCGCCGGCGGCGGCCGAGCAACTCGCCGCCACGTTCGTCGCGGCGGCCGGCGGCGTCACGGTGAACGGCGATCCGTCGGCCGCGGTCAGCGCGTTGTTGCTCATGGTCACCGTGTAGGTGAACTCCTGGCCCGCGGATCCGCTGGTCGGCCCGGCGACGTTGGTCGTCACGTCGACCTCCGCGGCCCGCTTCGCCCGCGGTGCGGCCGGTGCGGGCGACGCCGACGCCGTGGGCGGCGGCGTGGGCGACGCGGCCCGGGCGGCGGCGGGCGTCCGGTCGGCCGGGCCCGGGTCGGCCACGACCACCGGCGGCACGGCGAGCACCACCGCCCCCCAGGCCAGCAGTGCGGCCGCGAAGGACGCGCACCGTCTCCGCCGGGATCCCGACCACGTCCGAACCACGACGAACCAGCCCTCCGTGCCGGCCGATCTGACCGGGCGGCCCCTGGAACGTCGATCGGTCGATGAGTACAGAACGCCCCCACGTTCACCCGCCGACGCGGACACGCCCGGCAGGCAGGCACGGACAAGCCAGGGAATCAGTCATATGAACTACCCGGAAGCCGGGACCATCGCCCGGGTGGCGGACGGCACCCGGAAACGCCGGGGCCCGCACCGTGCGACACATCGCGGTGCGGGCCCCTCGCGGCCGGGCGGACACCGGAGCGGAAGGAACCGCGGCGGGCGGATGTTCCCGGCCTGCCGGCCCTTCCGGTCCTGCGTGACGTCGCGCCCGGGCCCGTGCTACTTGCTCACGGCGAAACGCATCAGGTCCTTCTCGTCCCCCTGCTTGATCTTCCCCGTCTCGTTGATCACCTGGAGCTTCCAGCCCGAGCCCGCCCGCATCGCCTTGGCCACGGCGCAGCCGTTGTCGTTGGTGAGCATGCTGGGCCAGATGTCCGCGACCTGCTGGGTGCTGCCGCCCGTCGCGTCGTAGACCTTGAAGCTGATGTTGCGGGCGTTCTGGAAGGCGCTGCGCTTCTTGTAGGCGGCGGCGATGAACACGATGGAGGTGATGTTGGCGGGCACCCGGGCGAACTCGACGGTGACCGTCTCGTCATCACCGTCTCCGTGGCCCGTCTGGTTGTCACCACTGTGGACCAGCGAGCCGTTGCCCAGGGGATCCAGGGAATCCAGGCCGGCGAGACGCACGGGCTCGGCGCCCTGCATGGCGATGGCGATCAGGTCGAGGTCGGTGCCCTGCTTCTGCCGGAGCTTGCCCAGCAGGCCGCCGCTGCTCCCTGCGGTCGGATCCCAGGAAACCCCGATGGACAGGTGGGTCACCCCGTCCAGATCCGCCGGGCCGTCGTCCTTCGTCAGCGTGATCATGCGTGGTCCTCTCGGTGGGGGAACTGTTGCAGATTCAAGTCTGCCTGAGCCGGCTCACCGACCCGAAACAGCCGGTGAGCCGGTTCGCCCCCGATCCTGCCGGGGCGGACGTCCGCGCCGCCGACGGGGGGGGGATCAGCCCAG
>NZ_JBHYUU010000013.1:70582-85717 GCF_042749955.1 Kitasatospora sp. NPDC059462
CGGGTGCGCGGCGGTGTGCTATTTCTTTATCTTTCTAGCCCGCGCGCGCCCCCACACCCCCACCAACCCGCCGGGGCGCGGGCCCCCCCCCGCTCCGGCCGGCGCCCCCCCCCGCCCCCCCGACGGGGGGGGGATCAGCCCAGCAGGGGGAGCGCGGGGAGGGTCAGGAAGTCCACGAACTCCTCGGCCAGGACGACCTGTTCGAAGAGTTCGGCGGCCTCCGGCCAGCGGCCGGACCGGTAGGCCTCCTCCCCCAGCTCGGCGCGGAGCCCCGCCAGCTCCTCGGCGACCAGTGCGCGGACGAGTCCGGCGGTGACCGTCTCGCCGGTGTCGGCGAGGACGACCCCGTTGTTGACCCACTGCCAGACCTGCGAACGGGAGATCTCGGCGGTGGCCACGTCCTCCATCAGGTTGAAGATGCCGACCGCGCCGAGCCCGCGCAGCCACGCCTCCAGGTAGCGGACGCCGACCTGGACGGCGTTGTGCAGCCCGGTGCGGGTGCAGCTGCCGCCCGCGCCCGCGACGTCGAGCAGTTCGGCGGCGGTGACCGGCCCGGACGGGCCCGGGTCGTCCTTCTGGTGCGGGCGCTCGCCGAGGACGGCGTCGAAGCAGGCCCGGGCGACCGGCACCAGGTCCGGGTGGGCGACCCAGGAGCCGTCGAAGCCCTGGCCGGCCTCGCGCTCCTTGTCGGCCGTGACCTTCGCCAGGGCGGCCGCGTTCACCTCGGGGTCCCTGCGGCTGGGGATGAACGCGGCCATGCCGCCGATCGCATGGGCGCCGCGCCGGTGGCAGGTCCGCACCAGCAGCCGGGTGTAGGCGGCCATGAACGGGGAGGTCATGGTGACGCTGTTGCGGTCCGGCAGGACGTAGTGCGCGCCGGCGTCGCGGAAGTTCTTGACCAGGGAGAACAGGTAGTCCCAGCGGCCGGCGTTGAGGCCGGCCGCGTGGTCGCGCAGTTCGTGGAGGATCTCGTCCATCTCGAACGCGGCGGTGATGGTCTCGATGAGCACGGTGGCGCGAACGGTGCCGTGCGGGATGCCGAGTTCGGCCTGGGCGCGGGTGAACACGTCGTTCCACAGCCGGGCTTCCAGGTGGCTCTCGATCTTCGGCAGGTAGAAGTACGGGCCGGAGTTCGGGTCCTCGGCGCCCTTGGCCAGCAGCCGGGCGGCGTTGTGGAAGAAGTACAGGCCGAAGTCGACGAACGCACCGGCCACCGGGACGCCGTCGACCAGCAGGTGGCTCTCGTCGAGGTGCCAGCCGCGCGGGCGGACCACGACGGTGGCGAGTTCGGCGGCGGGCCGCAGGGTGTAGGCCTTGCCGGCGGGGGTGGTGAAGTCGATCCGGCCCTCGAAGGCGTCGATCAGGTTGACCTGGCCGCCGACCACGTTCTCCCAGGTCGGGGCGGTGGCGTCCTCGAAGTCGGCGAGCCAGACCTTCGCGCCGGAGTTGAGCGCGTTGATCACCATCTTGCGGTCGGTCGGACCGGTGATCTCGACCCGGCGGTCCTGGAGGGCACGCGGCGCCCCGGCCACCGTCCAGTCGCCGGCCCGGACGTCCGCGGTCCCGGGGAGGAAGTCCAGCACGCCGGTCCGGGCGATCTCGGCGCGGCGGGTCCTCCGCCCGGCGAGGAGCTCCTGCCGGCGGCCCTCGAAGGCACGGTGGAGGCCGGCGACGAAGGCGAGCGCCTCCGGGGTGAGCACCTCCTCCGCCCGGTGGACGTGCGGACCGGTGACGGTGACCGCCGGATCGGCGGGCGAGGCGCTGACGGGCCCCTGATGTGCAGCCATGAACAGGACACTCCTAGGACGGTTGAGCCTGGTGGGGGGAGCTCCGGCGGGAGCGTCCCCGGTCGGAGCCCGCAGAAGGGGTTCCGGGGTGGGAGCCGCGCCCGGTGGGGTGCTTGAACCGGGCGCGGCTCCGTCAACGGCGAGCATTCCCCGGGGGAGTTGCTCGCACCGGCGTGGGCCGGGTCAGGCGGCGGCCTCCTCGTTCGGCGCGCCCGCGAAGGCCCCGGCGATCTCGTCGACCGAGCGCACCACGCCGATCAGCGGCAGGATGTTCGCCACCGAGAACGCGTGGCCCTCCGCCGTGACCGAGGACATGGCCTCCTTGGCGAACACCACGTTGTAGTAGTGCTCGTACGCGGCGCGGCCGGTGCCCTCGACGCCGAAGTTGGTGGACATCCCCAGCAGGACGATCGTCGAGATCCCGTGCCGGCGCAGCTGGACGTCCAGGTCGGAGCCGTGGAACGCGTTCCAGCTGCGCTTCGAGATCACCGGCTCGGTGGGCGTGGGCGCGACCTCCGGAAGCAGCTCGTCCCATCCCGGCTCCCGGTGGGGCCGCGCCGGGCGCATCTGCTCGATGCGCAGCGGCTGCAGCGAATCCGATTCGTCGGGGAGGAAGGAGGTGCGGACGTGGACCACCAGCGATCCGGCGGCGCGCGCGGCCTCCAGCAGCCGCAGGCTCTGGCCGAGCACCTCCTCCGGAGAGTGCGGCTCGGCCCCGTGCGAGAGGTTCGCTCCCTGGAGGTCGATGCAGACGAGGGCGGTGGTGGCGGGGTCGAAGAGATTCATGGGTACCTTTCGTTGGCTGGGCAGCGCGTTGTCCGCTGCGGTGTTCCGGCCGGGTGTCGCCGGAGGTCGGGCCGGAGGTCGGGCCGGGGGCGCGGGGCCGGCCGGCACGGACCGTGGCGTGCCGACGACGGGGCCCGCGGCGCCCGGCGATGCGGATGGGCCGGCGCGGCCGCGTCCGGGTGGACGGCTGCGCGATCGGTGGGGATCGGTCGGGATCGGTCGTGGCCGGTCGCGGTCGGTTCGCGGTCGGTCGCGATCAGGCGCGGTCGGGGCCGAGGGCGGCGAGCACCGCCTCGGCGCAGACGCGGATGCCGCGGCGGGCGAGCAGGATGTCGTAGTGGTTGGTGCCGGCGACCTCGGTGATCCGCACGCCGGGCCACCGCCGCCGGTAGTCGGCGAGGATCCCGGCGGGGTGGAGGCCGGGGCGGGCGGCGACCAGGTCGCCTTCCGCCACGATCAGGTGGACGTCGCGCCGGCGCGCGGGATCCCCCATGACGCGCTCGACGCCGAGGCCGAAGTCCGGTGCGCCGTACACGTCGTCGGAGTCCGCCTGCATCGCCTCGACCGCGGTGGAGGCGCGGAAGCCGCCGGCGTCGTCGGCGACCAGGTCGTAGCGGAAGCTCTCCGCCGCCACCGGGTCCACCCCGTCGGCGAAGGCCGGGTGGGCGCGGAAGAAGTCCAGGTACTCCTCGACGCCGTCGAACACCATGGAGAGCCGGGCCGCCGGCCCCACGGCGGCCAGCCGGTCGGCCGGGTCGGCCGCATCGGCGGTCGCCGGGTCGGCCGCATCGGCGGCCCGGGGAGGCCGGGGCGGCCGGGGCAACCCCCCGTCGACGAGGACGAGGCCGCGGAAGCGGTGCTCCGCCACCGCGAGGTCCCCGTCGGCGAGCCCCGCCAGGGTCATCGCGACGAAGCCCCCGAGGGAGTGGCCGACCAGGGTCACCTCCCCGGGCCCGGCGAGGGCCTCGACCGCGGCCAGCACGTCCCGCGCGTGCGCCCGCATCCCGTACGGGGCCCCCAGGTGCCGCGAACCCGCCCGTCCGCGCAGGTCGGGGGCGATGACCCGGACGCCCGGCAGTGCGGCGACGAGGCCGGCGAGGAAGAGGTGGTTCGAGGTGATGCCGTGGATCGCGCAGACGGTCGGAACCGGTCCGGGCGGGGGTGCCACCGGCTCCCACACCCCCACCGTGGAGCGACCGCCCGCGACCTCGACCCGGGCCCGCCGGTACGCGTGGGAGGCGGCCGCCATCAGGCCCCGTCCCCACGGGGCGTGCCCCCGGTGGCCCCGTCCCCGCGGGCCTGCCGCTCGACCGCCACGGGGAAGGCCGCGAGCTCGGGAGCCGCCTCGCCCAGCACATCGCGCGCGACGGCGTCGCCGAGCAGCGGCGCCATGGTGAGCCCGGCCGCGCCGTACCCGGCGACCAGCCAGAGGCCGTCGGCGGCGGGCACCCGGCCGACCAGCGGCATCCGGCCGTCCGCCATGGGGCGGATGCCCACCCTGGTCTCCAGCACGGTCGCCTCCGCGAGGCCCGGTGCGAGCTCAAGGGCGTTGCGCAGGACCGACAGCTGCCCGGCCGCGGTCACCCTGGGGTCGAATCCGCTGCCGGTCTCGCGGGTGGCCCCGACGGCGATCCGGCCGCCGTCGAAGGGCGTCATGTAGTGGTCGGCGAACGGGTGGAGGGTCGGCCACGGCGAGGTGTTGACGCCGCGCAGCTGCAGGTGGACGATCTGCCCGCGCTGCGGGCTGACCCCCACCCGGAGGCCGAGCCGGCCGAGCAGATCGGTGACGCGCGCACCCGCGGCCACGACGACCGCGTCGGCGTCGAGGTCCGCCGTGGCCGTCCGGATCCGCCAACCGGCCCCCGAGGGGGCGAGCCCGACGACCGCGCCGACCACGTGCCGGGCACCGAACGCGAGCGCCCCGCTCAGGGCCGCGTCACGGAGCACCCGGCCGTCGACGCGGCCGCCGCCCGGGACGAACAGCCCGCTCAGCCCGGGCGCGAGCGCCGGGAAGAGCTCCAGGGCGCGGGCGCCGTCCACGCGTTCGAGGGTGCCCGCCACCGGTCCGGCGTCGCGCACGCGGCCGGCGATCCGCTCCTCGACGGCGTCGACCTCGGCGGCGTCCGCGCTGACCATCAGCGCGCCCGAGCGGCGGTACCCGAGTTCGGGGAGTCCGAGCGCCTCCAGCTGCGACAGGAACTCCGGGTAGTAGTTGCCCCCGGCGGCGTAGGCCTCGTAGAAGTCGCCCTCGGAGGAGGACACCCAGGGCGCGATGATCCCCGCGCCGGGCCGCGGTCGCCTGGCCGAATCCGCCGTCGTCGACGACGGTGACCCTGGCCCCGCGGCGCGCCAGGTGGAAGGCGGTGGTCACACCGGCGATCCCGGCGCCGATGACGACGACGGACGCGTTCTTGACGTTGTTCACTTCCCGGTTCACTTCCTGTGGATCTCTTTCTGTGAAAGGCCTCGTGCGCCGTCCAGTTCCGCGGCGAGGGCGACGGCGGCCCGCTTCAGCCCCGTGACGATCTCGGCGAGCACCGCGTCGGACATCCGCAGGGTCGGGGCGGAGAGCGAGAACCCGAGGAGCTCCCCCCGGAGCGGGATGGCCACCGAGACGCAGCGCATCCCCGCCTCCTGCTCCCCCTCGTTCACGGCGAATCCGCGCTCGCGCACGGCGGCCAGCTCGGCGAGCAGCTCGTCCGGGTCCGTGAGGGTCGAATCGGTGAAGCGCGGCATCTTCGTGTGGCCGAGGATGGTGCGGACCCGCTCGTCGGGGAGCCTGCTGAGCAGCATCTTCCCGATCGCCGAGGAGTGCGGGTACAGGGGCTCGTCGAGGTTGGTCCAGATCCTGATCGACCGTGACCCCGGCGTCTTGGCCAGGTGGACGACGTAGTCCCCGTTCAGCGTCCCGACGGCGACCGATTCCCCGTAGCGCCTGGCGAGGTCGTCGAGGTAGGGCTGCGCGACGACCGTGATCGCCTTCTGATTGCTCTTGGCCAGCTTCAGCAGGCGCGGCCCCGGCAGGTACTTGCTCTGCTCGTCCTTGCGGACGTAGCCGAGTTCGTGGAGGGTCTGCGCCAGGCGGTGGACCGTGCCGACCGGCAGACCGCTGCGGCGGGCCAGGTCGGAGACCCCGATCGGGTCGTCGCTGTCGACCACGGCCTCCAGGACCGTGAACGCCCTGCGGAGCGACTGCACCGCGCCGGTTGTCCGCTGACCACCGCTGTTCGCATCAACGGCCCCCATGGTGATTTCTCCTTCCCGCATCGATGTCGGCAGGGGCCCGGGCGGCACCCGTGTCCGCCCGGATCTCCCGCGCACTACTTCGCGAGCGTCACGTCGTCGAACACGAACCCGTCGTCGGCACGCGGCGTGAACGCCACGTCCTTGGAGACGCCGAACGCCGCCGGCTGCGTGTAGAGGGAGACCATCGGCCGGTCCGTGTCGGCGATGATCTTCTGGACCTCGGAGTACGCCGTCCTGCGCGCGGCCTCGTCCATCGTCCGGTTCGCCTGGGCGAGCAGCTCGTCGACCCTCGGGTTGCTGTATCCCATCCGGGGCTTGCCCAGGACGGTGGAGAAGCCCTGGAGCGCGTACGAGGAGTCCATCAGGCCGTCCGCGAAGGCGACCTGGTACACGTCCTTGTTGGTGTACTTGCTGTAGATGTCGCCGAAGGCACCGCCTTCGAGGATCTCCAGCTCGACGTTGAAGCCGGCCTTCTTGAGCATCGCGGTCACCATCTCCGCGAGCTCGGCGTCCATCGGGTAGGTCCCGCGCGACGCGCTGTAGTGCAGCTTCACGCTGCGCCCGTCCGCGACGGCCTGCTTCACCAGGTCCTTCGCCCGCTCGGGGTCGTACGCCGCGGTGTTGTAGAGGGACGGGTCCCCGCCGAACACCGTCTTGGGCGCGCGCGTGCGCACCGGCGTCGCCTTGCCGCCGAAGAGCGTGTCGACGATCGCCTTCTTGTCGATCGCGAGGTCGATCGCCTCACGGACCCGGGGGTCCTTCGTCGCGTACTGGTCGTCCAGGCGCAGCACGAGCAGCATCACCCGGGTCGTCTCCCCGAGTGCCATCGCGGTCCTGCCGGAGTCGACGCGCTTCCAGTCGATCACCGGGATCTCGGTCGCGATGTCGACGCCACCGGTGAGGAGTTCGGACACCCGGGTGGAGTTCTCGGGAATGGTGCGGACCTCGACGCGCTTCCACTTCGGGGCGCCGCCCCAGTAGGCGCCGTTGCGCTCCAGGGTGACGCGGTCGTCGCGCTTCCACTCCACGAACTTGTACGGCCCGGAGCCGAAGGGGGCCTTGACGAACTCCTCGATGCCGTTCTTCTCGATGTAGGCCGACGGGACGATGTCGGCGCCGCTCTTCGCCAGCACCGCGAGCAGGGTCGGCATCGCGCCCTTGGTCGTGATCCGGACCTCGTGGTCGCCGACCGCCGTGGCGTCGGCGATCTGCTCGAACCACCGGGCCTCCAGCAGCGCGGGGTCCTTCAGCCGGTGGATCGTGAACACGACGTCCTTGGCGGTCAGCGGCGACCCGTCCTGGAACGTGACGTCCTCGCGGAGCCGGAACGTCCAGGTCTCGTCGTCCACCTGCTGGTAGTCGGTCACCAGCTGAGGAACGATCTTCATCGACTCGTCCCTGGTGAACAGCCGGTCGTAGATGTTCCGGTTGATGCGGTCGGCCGACGTCTGCACGGCGTTCTGCGGGTCGAGGTTGCGCGGGTCGACGTTCTGCGCGAACACGAGGGTGTCCTTGTGCGCGCCGCCCTCTCCCCCGCTGCTCGCGACGGGCATGCACCCGGCCAGCGGCACGGCCGCCACGGCCAGCGCCACGGTGAGTCTCTTCTTCATCATCGGTCCTTTCACGAACGGTTCGCCCGCTCCCGCCGGTGCCGGCGGGAGGGGTCGCGGTCGGACGGTCAACGCGTCCTGAAGGGCTGCGCGCGCGACGACTCGATGAGCCGTCGGGTGTACTCGTGGCCGGGGCGGTGGAGGATGTCGTCCGCCGTGCCGTGCTCGACGACCGCGCCCTTGTACATGACGCTGATCCGGTCGCTCATGAAGTGGACGCTCTCCAGCCCGTGGCCGATGAAGACGTACGTCAGGCCCATCTCCTCCTGGAGGTCCTTGAGGAGGTTGAGGATCTGGCTCTGGATCGAGACGTCGAGCGCGGAGACCGGCTCGTCGCAGATCAGCACCTGGGGCTTTCGCGCCAGGGCGCGGGCGATCACCAGGCGCTGCCGCTGCCCGCCCGAGAACTCGTGCGGGTACTTCTCCAGCGCCGCGGCCGACATGCCGACCTGGTCGGTGAGCTCGGCCACCCGCCGGGCGATCTCCTGCCGGCTCGCGCGCGGCGCCACGGTGAGCGGCTCCGCGAGGATGGAGCGCACGTTCATCCGCGGGTTCAGCGCGGAGTACGGGTCCTGGAACACCATCTGCGCCGCGGTGCGTCCCGCGGAGGTGGTGCGGCCCCTGGCGTCGAAGACCGGTGCGCCGGTGATCAGGACGTCGCCCGAGGTCGGCGTCAGCAGACCCGCCAGCATCCGGGCGACCGTGGTCTTCCCGGAGCCCGACTCCCCGATGATGCCCAGGGTCGCCCCCTTGGGCACGGACAGACCGACGTCGCGCACGGCGGCGAAGTCCTTCTTGCGTCCGAAGAACCCGTCGGCGACCCGGAAGGTCTTGCACAGCGCCGTGACGCGCACGGCCGCGTCCGGGGAGGTGCCGGGCAGCGCGGTGTCGGCGGTCATCGTGCGCCCTTCGACTCGATCAGACGGTCGGTGTGCCAGCAGGCCGAGGCCTGCCCCCGGAACTCCGCGAACGGCGGCTTGTCGCCGCAGGTCCCGGTGGCGAACTCGCAGCGCGCGGCGAACCGGCAGCCGTCGGTCCACTCGTGCGGCGTCGGCACCCGCCCGGGGATGGCGGTGAGCCGGTCGGCCTTCGAGCCGAGGGAGGGGACCGAGCGCAGCAGGGCGTCGGTGTACGGGTGCCTGGGTTCGGACAGCACCCGTTCGGTCGGTCCGCTCTCGGCGATCCGCCCCGTGTACAGCACGGCGACCGTGTCCGCGATCCGGCGCACCACGTTGAGGTCGTGGCTCACCAGCAGCAGGGCGGTGCCCGTCTCGACCGTGATGTCGTAGACGAGCTTCAGCACCTGGTCCTGCACCGTGACGTCGAGGGCCGTGGTGGGCTCGTCGGCGAGGAGCAGCCGGGGCCTGCCCAGCAGGGCCATCGCGATCATGACGCGCTGGCGCATCCCGCCCGACAGCTCGTGGGGGCGCCGGCGCAGCACCCGCTCCGGCTCGTGGAAGCCCACCCGGTCGAGCATCGACAGCACGTCGGCGCGCGAGGCGGAGACGTGCCTGGCGGCCTCGCCCAGCTGGTTCCCGATCGAGAGGACCGGGTTGAGCGAGGTCAGCGGCTCCTGGTAGATCATCGAGATCTCACGGCCCCGCAGCTGCCGCATCCGGCCGGCGGACACCCGGGAGACGTCCTCGCCCTGCCAGAGGATCTCACCGCCCGAGATCCGCAGGCCCCGCGCCAGCAGGTTGATGACCGCCATGCAGGTGAGGCTCTTGCCGGAGCCGGACTCGCCCACCAGGGCCACCCGTTCGCCGGCGCGGATGTCGAGCGACACGCCGTCGACGAGGGTGAGGTCGCGCTTCTCCGCCTTCACCCGGAGGTCCCGGATGCTGAGCATGGGTTCGTTCCCGTGCATCGTTCACACCCCCAGTCGCGGGTCGAGGGTGTCCCGCAGCCAGTCGCCGAGGAGGAGGATCCCGAGCACCGTGCCGGCGATCGCCAGACCCGGCAGCGTGCTCAGCCACCACGCGTTGGTGATGTAGTCGCGGCCGCTGGTGAGCATCAGGCCCCAGGAGACGTCCGGGGGCTGCACCCCCAGGCCCAGGAAGCTGAGCGAGGACTCCGTGATGATGATGGTCGCCACGCTCAGCGTGGAGAGCACGATGAACGTCGGCATGACGTTCGGCGCGATGTGCCGCAGGAGGATCCGGGTGTGGGGGACGCCGAAGTTCTTCGCCGCCTCGACGAACAGGCGCTCGCGGATCTCCAGGACCTCCGCGCGGATCTGACGGGCGTACACCACCCAGTTCGTCAGGCCGAGCACGACGACGAGCGTCGTCAGACCGGGCTTCACCACGCCGAGGATGACGAGGATCAGCAGGATGCCGGGAATGGCGAGCAGCGCGTCGACCAGCCGCATGATCACCGCGTCGACGAACCGTCCGTAGTAGCCGGCGAGCAGGCCGGCCACCAGGCCGATCGATCCGGCCAGGACCACGCCGAGCACGCCGACCAGCAGCGAGATGCGCGAACCGTCGATGAGGCGGCTGAGCATGTCGCGGCCGAGGTTGTCGGTGCCCAACAGGTGGGCCGGGTCGCTCCCCTCGAACGGGAGCGGCGGAATGAGCGCCTGCGACGGGTCGATCGCCGCGGGGTCGTGCGGCATTATCCACGGCGCGAATATCGCGACGGCGGCCGGCACGATCAGCAGGACCATTCCGACGACCGCCGGGAAGGGAATGCTCCGGAGGGCCTTTCTGCGCCGCGCGGCGGTGCCCGCCCGCGGAAGGCCGATGGATTCAGTCAAGGTTGATCCGCCTGTCGACGAGCTTGAACGAAATGTCGGACAGAATGCTCAGCCCGATGACCATCACCGCCACGACGAATACCGCCGCCTGGACGATGGGCATGTCCCGCTGTGTCACCGCTTTGACCAGGAGCTGTCCGAGCCCCGGCCACGCGAATACGGATTCGGTGACGAGTGCGCCGCCGAGCAGCGCCGAGAACTGGAGCACGGTGATCGAGGCGACCGGGATGAAAGCGTTGCTGAAACCGTGCTTGAAGACGACGAGCGATTCACGCAGGCCTTTTCCGTACGCGGTCCGGATGTAGTCCTGCCCGAGGATCTCCACCATGCTCGAACGCACGAGCCGGGTGATCTCGGCCGCGGTGCCCGTGCCGAGCGTGATCACGGGAAGCACCAGGTGGGCCCAGGTCCCGCTGCCGGAGACCGGGAGCCAGCCCAGGTTCACGGAGACGAGCATGATCAGCATGATGCCCAGCCAGAACGTGGGCACCGCCTTGGCGACGACCGATACCGAGGAAACGAGGTGGTCGACGGCCCCGCCCCGGTGCACGGCCGCCCACACCCCCATCGGAATGGCGATGACGAGGGCCAGGACGATCGACCCGACGGCGAGCATCAGTGTGGCGGGAAGGCGCTCCAGAACGATGGCGAGAGCGGGCTCGTGGTATTGGTACGAGTCACCGAAATCACCGGTGACGGCCGAGACGATCTGCGCGCGACGGGCGCGCACGTCACCGACCCGGACGCCGTCGCGGCGGCCCTGCTCGGCGGCACCCTAGGCATCAACATCCAGCACCGCCTGGACCCGGACCTGGACCGCCGGCGGGCCGTGACGGCGATGACCGGCATCTACACCGACGCGCTCTCCGCCACCGAGCCTTCGCGACGGGCACCGGGTGCGGGGCCGCGATCCGGGACCTGACCGCGCCGGACGACCCGCCCGACGGCACCTGGCGCGGGGCCGGCCCGGTGCCGGCTCACGGGGTCGCTTCCCCGGAGGCGAAACCGGGCAGCCAGCGCAGCGCCTCCGCCCGGAAGGGGACGGTGCAGTCCAGCTGGCAGAGCACGGCGCTTCCGGCCGTGACGGCGCGGTTGATCAGGACGTAGGACGGCGGGAGGTTGAGCCGGCGGATCAGTCCCCGGGTGCCGGGGGACGCGGCCCGGGCCAGTTCCTCCCGCAGCCAGGACCGGGTGAAGTGGAACTCCTCCTGCGCCGCCGGTACGGCAAGCGGGGCGAGGAAGGCCGAGACGGCCTCCGCCCCGGCCCGCGCTCCCGGCCGGAGCAGGCCGGCTTCCCGCATGAGCTGTTCGGCGGCTTCGAAGTCCCCTTGGTGGGCGAGGCGTTGGAGCGTCCCGAGGGTGTGCGGCAGCCCGTCGGGGAGCCGTTTGACCGCGCCGAAGTCCAGGACGCCGAGCCGGCCGTCGGGCAGCAGGCGGAAGTTGCCGGGGTGCGGGTCGGCGTGCAGCAGCCCGGCCCGCCCCGGGCCGGAGAGCAGGAAGCGGGTGAACCGGAGCCCGGCCGCGTCCCTTTCCTGCCGGGTGCCGCCTGCGATCACGTCGGAGAGGGGCCGGCCGGGCAGCCATTCGGTGACCAGGACCCGGGAGGTCTGTGCGACCACGGCGGGCACGTGGATGTCGGGGTCGTCGCGATACGTTTCGGCGAAGGCGCGCTGCGCGCCCGCTTCCAGGTGGTAGTCCAGCTCCTCGGCCACCCGCTCCTTCAACTCGGCGACCATCGGCCCGATGTCGAGGCCCGGGTAGAGCAGACCGAGGACGCGCATCAGCTGGGAGATGCGCGCGTAGTCGCCGAGCAGGGCCTCCCGGGCGTTCGGGTACTGGATCTTGACGGCCACCTCGCGGCCGTCCTCCCAGCGGGCCCGGTGCACCTGCCCGATGGAGGCGGCGGCCTCCGGCTCCTCCGCGAACGCGCGGAACGACTCCGGCCAGGACGCACCGAGCTCCTCGGCGAGGGTGTGCCGTACGGCGTCGAACCCCAGCGGCGGTGCCGATTCCTGGAGCCGGGCCAGGGCTTCCCGGTACGGGCCCACGAGGGCCGGCGGCAGCGCGGCCTCGAAGACCGAGAGCAGCTGGCCGATCTTCATCGCGCCGCCCTTGAGTTCACCGAGCACGGAGAAGAGCTGCTCGGCGGTGCGCCGCTGGAACTCCTCGGTGACCGCTTCGGCGGACTGCCCGAGCAACCGTCGACCGACCCTGGCGGCCGACCTGCCCGCGTACCCGAGCGGCAGTGTCGCCAGACGGGCCGAGCGGGCCGCCGGCCGCCAGGGGATGCCGGCCCCGGGGCCGGGCAGCCGGCCCTCGGCCGGGCGTTCCTCGTTCCGCTCCATGCGCCGGGATCCTCTCTGTCCGCCGGACGCGGTGTCCGACCGGAAAGAGGCGCGGCGGACCCGAGGCACTCCCCGCCCGCCGGTGACTTTCCCGGCGACGGCGGTCCCGGCGGCGGCGGTCCCGGCGACGGCGGTCCCGGCGCCGCGGCGGGCCCCGGTGGCCGCCCGGCGATTGCCGGGACATCGGAGGGATTGCCCGGGGTGCCCGGGCCCTCTGACACGATGGAGGTATCCACCCCCGAACCCCCGGGTGCAGGGTCCGCGGCCCGGGTCGTCGATCATCCACAACGCGACAGGGACCTGCGGGCGCCGTCCTCCCCGACACGGTGGCTGGACGATTGGTCATGGGAGGGAACATGGGTACTGGTGAGGGGCTCGCCGGGCGGGTGCGGCAGGACTGGCCCTCGGTCGAGCTCGACGCGGTCCGGCGCCTTCGGGTGCTGGCTGCCGCAGGCGGCCACCGGATGTTCGCCGAACGCACGCTGACGGCTTCCTTCGACGCGGTCTGGTCGGTGGCGAGCGATCTCGAAGGGGAGCTGCCGGGACTCATCACCGGCCTCAGGGCGTTCAGCCTGGAACCCGCCGAGTCGGGCGGCGATCGGTGGTCCGGCGTGGCCACCAGCAGGATCGGCCACCGGGAGCGCTTCGACGTGGTGCTGCGGCCCGGCTGGTGCCTGATGCAGAGCAAGGCCGTGGTGGGGGGCATGGCCGCGGTGCCCGAGGGGGACGGGGTGCGGTTCGCCCTCTTCGGCGGCCTGCGGCTGCCGGGCATCCGTGCGGTCGGCTCGTTCCTCGGGAGTTCTCCGGACTGGAAAGGGAGGGTATTGATGGACCGTCTGGAGTCCCGCGTTTCCGCCAAGGCCGCATTGCCGCCCGCGGACTGACCCGATCCGCCTGTCGGAATCGGATCGATCCGGTGCGGGACGCACCCTCAAAGGCGTCCCGCACCGCACCATGTCCGGCCCTTCCCGTTCCGCTTCCCCGGACTTCTCAGAACCAGGATCTGCGGAATATCGCACGCGCCCGGAACAGTCGTGAACGCACCGTTCCGACGGGGACGTCGAGAATGCTCGCGACCGTCTGCTCGTCGAATCCTTCGATGTGCCGCATCGTCAATATGGCGCGATGCTCGGGAGAAAGCCGGTCGAGTGCGTCGCGAATGTCCGCGGCGAGTTCGGTGTCCGTCGGGTCGGGCTCGTCGGCGAGTTCGGCCGGCGACGACTTCCGCCCCCTGGCCGCGACCCGGACGGCCTCGCGCAGGGCGATCGCCTTGGCCCAGCCGAACAGCGCCTCGGGCGTCTTGAGCTGGTGCAACCTCCGGAAGATCGCGATCATCGACTCCTGGGCCGCGTCCGCGGCGTCCTGCAGGGCGATCGGCGCACACACCCGTCCGACATACGGTGCGAGAATTGCCAGAATTCGTTCCATTGCGATGACGTCGCCCCGCTGGGCTCTTTTCACCAGATCGGCCAGGTCATCTTGTTCGCGCGCATGCGAAAATTCCATCGACGGATCCCCCATGTCCCCGTTAGAGCCAAGCGCGGCTCGCGTGCAGTCGCCCCTCGGGCGTTCTGTGCGATAACCCGGCGCGCGGCCGCTTCCGGATGCGGCGGCGCGCCGATGACTTCGTCTCCGGGCGGAAGTGTAACCGATCGTAGGCCCTCTAGGGCAGCGATTGGCGGTAATTCCCTTGTACCAGCAGGTAGTTGGTCGCAGGGTCGCGCGGCGGCACCCGAGGAGTGCAACGGCCCCCCGCGCCCTCTTCCCAGCGGAACCGCGTCCGCCACCGGGAGTAATAGGAGTGATCGGGTGAAGACCGAGCAGTGGGCCGACAGGACCGGAATTGACCTCTACGTGTCAATTCTGGAAGCGGAGTTCGGGTATTCGAGCGGACTGCGGCTGGCCGTCGCGCACGCCGCCGGATCGACGGGCCGCGGCGCGCACGAGGCGGAGCGGCAGCTCGCGGCGGCGTTCCCGGCCCGCCGCCGGGCCGAGTTCCTGGCCGGGCGCGAGGCGCTGCACCGGGCCCTCGGCCGGGCCGGGCTGGACTCCGGACCGGTGCTCCGCGACGGCCCGCGCCCCAGGCTCCCCGCCGGCGTCCGGGCCTCGATCAGCCACTCGCAGGGCGTCGCGGTGGCACTGGCCGGGCCGGCCGCCCGGTACCGGACACTGGGCGTCGACATCGAACTGTGCGGCCCGCCGACGGCCGCCGCGCACCTGGTGCTGAACCGGGGGGAACGGCACCTGTTCGACCGCTCGGCCCCGGACGCGGCGGACCAGCTGCTGGCGCTGTACAGCGCCAAGGAGGCCGCGTTCAAGGCACTCAGCCCGCTGCTGGAACCGGAGGAGCTGCCCGGGCTGCGCGCGGTTCGCCTGACGCCCCGTCAGGACGGCTGGCAGGCCGCGCCGGTGGCCCGGCCCGGCCTCCGGGTCGCGGTGTCCGTCCGGCGGCTGGGCGCCGGCGTGCTCGGCTGGGCGCTGCCGGCCGACTGACCGGGCCCGGAACGTGCGCCGGGCCGCCCCCCCCGTGCGGGGGCGGCCCGGCGGCCCAGCGCACGGCGGGTGTCCGGCGCCGCCGGCGAGGGCCGCGGCGGGGGCGCGCG
>NZ_JBHYUU010000014.1:0-61097 GCF_042749955.1 Kitasatospora sp. NPDC059462
CCACCGGACCGGGCCGGGCCGCCCGGCCCCGCCGCCGGCGGGCCCTGCTGCTCGGCTCGGCCGCCGCGCTGCTCGCCGTCGGCCTCGGCGGCGTCCTCCTCGCACGGCCCTCCGCCCCCGAGCGGCAGGGCCTCGGCGTCGCCGCCGACGCCCCCGCCAACGCCCCCGCAGCCGCCTCCGCGGCCCCGGGAACCTCGCAGGGCTCCACCGGCGACGGCAAGGCCGACCACGGCCCCGGCGCCACCGTCTACCGGGAGGAGCAGCTCGCCGCCCAGGTCCGGGAGCTGCTCGCCGGTACCGCCCCCACCCGGCCCGAGCGACCCGTCGGACCCTCCACCGGCGACGGCGCCGCCCCCTCGGACGGCTCCGGGGCGACCGCCGTCCCGCCCGCCGAGGGCGGCCAGGGCCTGACCGGCGGCCGCTCCGCCCCGGCCTGCCCGCCGCCCAGCACCGCCGCCCTGCTGGCCGGCGACCTCGGCAGCTACGCCGGGGCCCCCGCCGAACTGCTCGTCTACGCCCTGCCCGGCCGCCCCGACCAGCTCGACGTCTACCTCCGCTCCCCCGGCTGCGCCATCCTGCTCCACCGCACGGTCCCGGCCGGCTGACCGGTGGTTCCCGTGCGATCCATGCCACCGACCGCGCGACACTCCCAGAGTCCGGGCGCCTGGTACTGATCCTCCTGGGAATGCGAGACACTGGTCAGTCGTTGTCCCGGGCGGCGGAGCAGGACCGCCCTCCCCGCAGCAAACGCGGGTCGCGATGCGAACCAGGAGATGCAGTGAGCGACGTCCGTAACGTGATCATCATCGGTTCCGGCCCGGCCGGCTACACGGCTGCGCTCTACACGGCCCGTGCCTCCCTCAAGCCGCTGGTCTTCGAGGGAGCCGTCACCGCCGGTGGTGCGCTGATGAACACCACCGAGGTCGAGAACTTCCCGGGCTTCCGGGACGGCATCATGGGCCCCGAGCTGATGGACAACATGCGGGCGCAGGCCGAGCGCTTCGGCGCCGAGCTGGTCCCGGACGACATCGTCGCCGTCGACCTCACGGGCGACGTCAAGACCGTCACCGACTCCGAGGGCAACGTCCACAAGGCCCGCGCCGTGATCGTCACCACCGGCTCCCAGCACCGCAAGCTGGGCCTTCCCAACGAGGACAAGCTGTCCGGCCGCGGCGTCTCCTGGTGCGCGACCTGCGACGGCTTCTTCTTCCGCGACCAGGACATCGCGGTGGTCGGCGGCGGTGACACCGCCCTGGAGGAGGCGACCTTCCTGTCCCGCTTCGCCCGCAGCGTCAAGGTCATCCACCGCCGGGACACCCTGCGCGCCTCCAAGGCGATGCAGGAGCGCGCCTTCGCCGACGAGAAGATCAGCTTCGAGTGGGACAGCGCGGTCGAGGCCATCCACGGCGACCCCAAGCTGTCCGGCGTCACCCTGCGCGACACCACCACCGGCGAGACCCGTGAGCTCCCGGTCACCGGCCTGTTCATCGCCATCGGCCACGACCCGCGCACCGAGCTCTTCAAGGGCCAGCTGGAGCTCGACGCCGAGGGCTACCTCAAGGTCGAGGCGCCCTCCACCCGCACCAACATCCCGGGTGTCTTCGCCGCCGGCGACGTCGTCGACCACACCTACCGCCAGGCCATCACCGCCTCCGGCACCGGCTGCTCCGCCGCCCTGGACGCCGAGCGCTACCTGGCCTCGCTGGCCGACCTGGAGGCCCAGGCCGCCACCGTCGCGGTCTGACCCCACCGACCCCACCGTCCGGGTGGGCGTGTTCCACGTGAAACACGCCCACCCCCGCCGGGCCGAAACAGAACCGCCCCGCGCGGTGTTGTAGACCTGGCAGAGCCCCCCTCCCGCTTGACCCCTTAGGAGTGATCGTGGCCGGCGCCACCACCACCGTGACCGACGCGACGTTCGATGCCGACGTCATCAAGAGCGACAAGCCCGTCCTCGTCGACTTCTGGGCCGAATGGTGCGGCCCGTGCCGCCAGGTGGCCCCGGTCCTGGAGGAGATCGCGGCCGACGAGAGCGACAAGCTCACCATCGCCAAGCTCGATGTCGACGCCAACCAGCAGACCGCCGCGGCGTACAACGTCATCTCCATCCCGACCCTGATCCTCTTCAAGAACGGCGAGCCGGTGAAGCAGATCACCGGTGCCCGTCCGAAGGCCGCGCTGCTGCGCGAGCTGGACGGCCTGATCTGAGGCGGCTCCCCCGCAACGCCACGAGGGGCGGGACTCCCCACCGGGAGTCCCGCCCTCGTGGCGTTGCCGGCCGCGTTCAGAACGGCCGCAGCGCCGGTTCCTTCCGCCCGCCGCCCAGCAGCCGCTCCAGCGCCCCTTCGACGTCCCCCCGCCAGGAGAGGGTGGTCCGCGCCTCCAGCCGCAGCCGCGGGTAGCGGTGGTGCGGACGGACCGTCTTGAAGCCGACCGCCAGCAGGTGCTCGGCCGGCAGCACACAGCTGACCGGCTGCCGCGCCACCGACCCGAACGCCTCGATCGCCCGGAACCCCCGCCCCAGGAGGTCCTTGGCCACCGTCTGCACCAGCACCCGCCCGATCCCCTGCCGCTGGAAGCCCGGCAGCACCCGGCTGACCATCAGCTGGACCGCGTCCGAGGAGACCGGACTGGTCGGGAAGGACTGCGCCCGCGGCACGTACGCGGGCGGGGCGTAGAGCACGAAGCCGGCCGGCCGGTCGTCCACGTAGACCACCCGGCCGCAGGAGCCCCACTCCAGCAGCACCGCGGAGATCCACCCCTCCTTCTCCAGCTCGGGCTTGCCGGACTCGACCGCCGCCCGGCCGCTGACCGGGTCCAGCTCCCAGAACACGCAGGAACGGCAGGTCGACGGCAGGTCCGCGAGGTTGTCCAGCGTCAGCGGAACGATCCGGCGTCCCATGCCCCGCACCTCCTCGTCCACTCCACAGTCGAGCATTCCCCCCGAACGCCGACGGGTGCATGTTTCACGTGAAACAGCGCTCACGCGGAACATGCACCCGTCTCCACCGCACGGTCGACCGGCCTCAGCCCTGCGACAGCCGCAGCCCGTCGTCGCCGGGCGCCATGCTGTCCAGGATCCGGTTGAGGTCCTCCACCGAGCCGAACTCCAGGACCACCTTGCCCTTGCCGAGCTTGCCGCCCCGCTGCGAGACCTCGACCTTGACCCGGGTCTCGAAGCGGTCGGAGAGCCGGCTCGCCAGGTCGTTGAAGGCCGGCGACAGGATCTTGCCCGCCTTGGGCGAGGGCCGCCTGGGCTTCTCCTCGCGCTCCATCAGCGCGACGATCTCCTCGGTGGTCCGCACCGAGAGCCCCTCCGTGACGATCCGCTTGGCCAGCTCCTCCTGCCGCTCGACGTCCGGAGCACCGAGCAGGGCCCGGGCGTGGCCGGCCGTCAGCACCCCTGCGGCCACCCGCCGCTGCACCGCCGGCGACAGCTTCAGCAGCCGCAGGGTGTTGGACACGTGCGAGCGCGAGCGCCCGATCCGGTCCGCCAGCTCGTCATGGGTGCAGGAGAAGTCCCGCAGCAGCTGGTCGTAGGCGGCCGCCTCCTCCAGCGGGTTGAGCTCGGCCCGGTGCAGGTTCTCCAGCAGGGCGTCCAGCAGCAGCTTGTCGTCCTCGGTGGCCCGGACGATCGCCGGGATCTGCTCCAGCCCGGCCTCCCGGGAGGCCCGCCAGCGCCGCTCGCCCATGATGAGCTCGAAGCGTCCCGGCGCCGCCTGGCGCACCACCACCGGCTGGAGCAGGCCCACCTCCTTGATCGAGGCGACCAGCTCGGCCAGCTTGTCCTCGTCGAACACCTCGCGCGGCTGGCGCGGGTTCGGGGTGATCGCGTCCAGCGGCAGCTCGGCGAAGTAGGCGCCGGCCACCCGCGCGAGCTCCGCCTCGGCGGCCTGCTCCCGCAGGCTCTCCGCGGCCGCCTTGGCCGCCAGCGTCCCCCGGCCGGACGGCAGCACCGGCACCGCGGTCGGCGAGACCGCTCCGGGCGAGGCCACCGGGGCCGCCGCCGGCTGCGCCGCGGCGCCGGTCCCGGCTCCACCGCCCGCCGGGGCGGCGGGGCCGATCAGCGCCCCCAGCCCTCGTCCCAGACCCCTGCGACCACTCACCGATTGCCCTCCGTCGTACCGTGCTGTGCTCCCGGGGCGCCCTGCCCCGAACCGTCCCGCTGCTGCCCCACCAACGAGCCGCCGGCCCCCGCGGACACCGCCCGCAGCGCCAGCTCCCGGGCGGCCTCCAGGTAGGAGAGCGCACCGGTGGAGCCCGGGTCGTAGGTGAGCACCGTCTGACCGTAGCTGGGCGCCTCCGAGATGCGGACCGAACGCGGGATCGCGGTGCTCAGCACCTCCTGGTGGAAGTGCGTCCGGACCTCCTCCGCCACCTGGGCGGCCAGCCTGGTCCGGGCGTCGTACATGGTGAGCAGGATGGTGGAGACGTGCAGCACCGGGTTGAGGTGCGCCCGGACCAGCTCGACGTTGCGCAGCAGCTGGCCGAGGCCCTCCAGCGCGTAGTACTCGCACTGGATCGGGATCAGCACCTCCTGGCCGGCGACCAGGGCGTTGACCGTCAGCAGGCCCAGCGAGGGCGGACAGTCGATCAGGATGTAGTCCAGCGGCTGCTCGTAGGCGGCGATGGCCCGCTGCAGCCGGCTCTCCCGGGCCACCAGCGACACCAGCTCGATCTCGGCGCCCGCCAGGTCGATGGTGGCGGGGACGCAGAACAGCCCCTCGACCTCGACCACCGGCTGCACCACGTCGGCCAGCGGCTTGCCCTCCACCAGGACGTCGTAGATCGACGGAACCTCGGCGTGGTGGTCGATGCCGAGCGCGGTCGAGGCATTGCCCTGCGGGTCGAGGTCGATCACCAGGACGCGCAGGCCGTGCATGGCGAGCGAGGCGGCGAGGTTGACGGTGGTGGTGGTCTTGCCCACCCCGCCCTTCTGGTTGGCCACCACCATCACCCGGGTGGCAGCGGGGCGGGGAAGTCCTTCGCCCGCTCGGCCGATGGCCTGGACCGCAGCCTGGGCAGCACGCGCGATGGGCGTGTCATCGATCTGGTCGATGGTCTCCGAGTCCTGCATGGGGCTCAGTGTTTCACGTGAAACCGGAGCGGCAACAGTCGCCGCCCGGCTGCGCGAGAGGATTCCCGAGAGGAGAGAGCGACGTTTCACGTGAAACACCATGCCCGCAATGTCGGAATTCTGACGATGCGACACTCCGGTGGTCCGATGTCGACCTCTCGGCCTTCCCCCCGTCACCCGGATGCGGGAGAACCCGCCGCCACCCCGGGCCGGAGGACCGCGCCGGTGCCGGAACGAACGGGCGGGGAGGTCCCGAGGACCTCCCCGCCCGTGGCGGTCGTCACGTCCGGCTCAGCGGCCGCGCCGCCGGGGGCTGCGGCCCCGGTCGCCCCCGCGCACGGGGCCGCCACCGGCCCGGCCGGCCTTGGCCGCGGCCCTGGCCCGGCGGGTCGCCGCCTTCACACCGCCCGGGCTCTCCCCCACCTTGACCTGGACCACCCGGGTCGAGGTCTCCAGGGTGCCCTCGCCGACCGCGATCACCGACCACTCCACCGCACCGAGCTTCGCCAGCCCGGCCCGGGAGTCGGCCAGCTCCTGCTCCGCGCTGTCGCCCTTGAGCGCCAGCATCTGGCCGTGCGGCCGCAGCAGCGGCAGCCCCCAGCCGGCCAGCCGCTCCATCGGGGCCACCGCCCGCGCGGTCACCACGTCCACCGCCAGCTTGCCGACCATCTCCTCGGCCCGGCCGCGGAGCACGGTGACGTTCTCCAGCCCCAGCTCGCGGACCACCTCCTCCAGGAAGGTGGTGCGCCGCAGCAGCGGCTCCAGCAGCGTCACCGAGACGTCCGGCCTCGCCAGCGCCACCGGGATGCCGGGCAGACCGGCGCCGGAGCCGACGTCGCAGAGCGTCGTCCCGCCCGGCAGCAGCTCGGCGAGGACGGCGCAGTTCAGCACGTGGCGGTCCCAGAGCCGGGGCACCTCGCGCGGCCCGATCAGCCCCCGGGTCACCCCCGAGGTGGCCAGCAGCTCGGTGTAGCGGACCGCGGCGTCGAACCGCTCGCCGAAGACCTCCCGGGCCACGGCCGGCGGTGCGGGCGGCGGCTCGACCGCCGGACGCCCGCCGACGGCCGCGCCCTCGGCACCCGGACCCCCGGCGCCCGTCTCCGGCCCGCCGGCAGGCGCGCTCTCCGTGTCCATCTCGAACTCTCCGCTCCCCGGATCCACCGACCCGCTCCTGCACCGTTTCACGTGAAACATCTCTCGCCGGGCCACCGCCCGCGAAGGGACGACGACCCCGTCCGCGCGGGGCGGACGGGGTCGGGTCCTCGTGTCGCATACCGACCGCCAAAGCCGCCGGCGGTCACCCTGCCGTCAGGCCGGGAGCACGACCACGCACCGCTGGGGCTCCTCGCCCTCCGACTCACTGCGCAGACCGGCCGCGGCCACCGCGTCGTGGACGACCTTGCGCTCGAACGGGGTCATCGGGCGCAGCTTGACCTGCTCCCCCGAGCTCTTCACCTGGTCGGCGGCCTCGGCCCCGAGGGTCGCCAGCTCCGAACGCTTGCGGGCCCGGAAGCCGGCGATGTCCAGCATGAGGCGGCTGCGCTCGCCGGTCTCCCGGTGGACGGCCAACCGGGTCAGCTCCTGCAGCGCCTCCAGCACCTCGCCGTCCTGGCCGACCAGCCGCTGCAGGGAGCGGTCGTTGCCGTCGCTGACGATGGAGACCAGGGCGCGGTCGCCCTCGACGTCCATGTCGATGTCACCGTCGAGGTCGGCGATGTCGAGCAGACCCTCCAGGTAGTCCGCCGCGATGTCGCCCTCCTGCTCCAGGCGGGCGACGAGGCTCTCGTCGGCGCTGTCGGCGGCCTCGGCCTCGACGGCGGAGGTGGTGCCTTCCGTCACTGATGGACTCCTTCGGAGATGGGGCCCGGGTGGTGGGCCGGTAACGAGGTTCAGGGGGCCGTGGGACCGGTCCGGTGCGGACCGGTCACTTCTTCTTCGGCCGCTGACCGCCGCCGCGCTTGGGCTGCTGCCGGCCACCGCCCTGCTGACGGGCCGGGCCCGACTTGGCACCGGCGGGGCGCGCCGCGGTCTGCTTGGCCGCACCCGTGGCACCGGCCGCACCGGTGCCGGAGGTGCCGCCGGAGGTCCCGGTGCCGGAGGTCCCGGTGCCGGCGGAGTCCGCCGGGGCGGCGTCGGCGGGCTGCTCGTCCGGGGCGTCCTTGGTCAGGCTGGTGGTCTGGCCGCCGGTGTGCTGGCGCTGCGACTTCGTCTGCTTCCGCGGCTGCTGCCGGCGCACCTGCACCGACTCCTCGACCACGGCCTCGGCGGTGACGGCGGACTTCTTCGCGGGGAGCAGGCCGAAGAGCGGGCCCTTGATGACCGAGCCGTCCGGGTTCAGCCGGCCGGCCTTCTTCAGGCGGGCCTGACGCTCGTCCCAGGCCTTGCTGCCCGGCGTCGGGTTGTTGCGGATGACGATCAGCTGCTGGCCCATCGACCAGACGTTGGTGGTCAGCCAGTAGACCAGGACACCGACCGGGAAGTTGATGCCCATCACGGCGAACATGATCGGGAAGACGTACATCAGCATCTTCTGCTGCTGCATGAACGGCGTCTTCACCGTGAGGTCGACGTTCTTGGTCATCAGCTGGCGCTGGGTGACGAACTGCGACGCCGACATCAGGATGATCATCACCGCGACGACGATCTTGACGCTGACCTCGCTGCTGCCCACGAAGGTGGCCGAGAGCGGGGCACCGAAGATGTGCGCCTTGCCGGCGCTCACCAGCAGGTCGCCGTCGATCACGCCGATGGCCTTGCCCTTGGCGACCGAGGCCAGCACGCCGTAGAGCGCGGTGAAGAACGGCGCCTGCACGAGGATGGGAAGGCAGCTGGAGAACGGGTTGGTACCCGCCTCCTTGTACAGCTTCATCATCTCTTCGGACTGGCGCTGGCGGTCGTTCTTGTACCGCTCCTGGATGGCCTTCATCTTCGGCTGGATCGCCTGCATGGCCCGGGTCGCCTTGATCTGCTTCACGAAGAGCGGGATCAGGCAGATCCGGATGACGACCACCATCGAGGCGATGGCCAGACCCCAGGCCCAGCCACCATCCGGGTCGAAGACGTGGCTGTACAGCGAGTGGAACTGGACGATGATCCAGGACACCGCTGTGTACAGGGGGTTGAGGAAGGAGAACGTCACCGGTCAGGCTCCTTGGACATTGGGATTGGCCCCATGGGGCCAATGGTCGCCGGGCCCTCTGGGTCCGGACCGGCGGGGGGCGTGATCACCGGCTGTTCGGCGGCGGCCCGGCCGTTCAGCCGGTCCCGCAGCCGGCGGTGCCACGCCGGATGCTTGCGCGGCGGGACATGATCGACCCCGCCGGGAGTCCACGGATTGCAGCGCAGGATGCGCCACACGGTCAGGGCGCCGCCCTTCACCGCCCCGTGCGTCTTCACGGCCTCGAAACCGTAGTGCGAGCAGGACGGGTAGTAACGGCACACCGGACCGAGCAGTGGGCTGATGGTCCACTGGTACACCCTGATCAGACCCATCAGCAGGTACTTCATCGCCCTGCTCCCGTCGGCGCCGAGGCGGCGTGCTCGACCTTGAGCAGCCGTTTGAGCGCCGCGTCCAGGTCGCGTTCGAGTTCCTGGTACGAGGCGGACGCGGCCGGGGGCAGCGCACGCACCACTATCAGGCTACCGGCGGGCAGCCGGGACAGACGATCACGCACGAGGTGACGCAACCGGCGCTTGACCAGGTTGCGGGTGACCGCCGGGCCGACGGCCTTGCTCACGACGAAACCCGCACGCGCCGAAGGAGTCCCCTCGGCGACGTGCGGGCGGATGTCGCTGGTCCGGTCGGTGCGGCCCCCGGGGGCGTCCTCTCTGGCGAGGTGGACGACCAGCAGGGGCCTACCGGCCCGGCGACCGCGTTTGACCGCGGTCGCGAAGTCCTGGCGCCGCCGCAGCCGATTCTCGGAGGGCAGCACAACAGACTCTGGTGCGGATCAGGCGGACAGGCTGGCGCGGCCCTTGCCACGGCGGGCGGCCAGGATGGCGCGGCCGGCGCGGGTACGCATACGCAGCCGGAAGCCGTGGGTCTTCGCGCGACGACGGTTGTTCGGCTGGAAGGTGCGCTTGCTCACTCGGGGGCTCCTGAGGTGAATCGTAGGATGACGGGGAGTCGCTTGGCCGTCACCGTGCGTCCGCGTGATCTCCCCATGTATCGGAAATCCGGCCCATCGCCCCAGTTCGGCTGGGGTTGGAGGCAATCCACGGCGCCCGTGCTGCGCGCCTTATGGAGCGGGTGGACCCGCGGACATGCGGCAGCGGCCATCGACAACTCGACCTGGTTACGGTACGCGGGACGGGGCGCGAGGGTCAAACCAGCCGTCCGGAGGCCGCTTACCCACAGCCTGTGGACAACGACTTGATCCGGCTCTGTTCGCTGACTACCGTTGCAGGACTTGTCTGGTTTGTTCATCGGAAAGCGTGCACCAGTGGCTGATGTCAACAGCGACCTCGTCCCGGTCTGGGCGAGGGTCGTCGAGCGGCTGGTCGGCGACCCGGACATCGGGGAGATGGACAAGCAGTGGGTGCAGCGCACCCAGCCCATGTGGATGATGCACGACACCGCCCTGCTGGCGGCCCCCAACGAGCGGGCCAAGCAGGTGCTGGAAGGGCGGCTGCTGCCGCAGCTGACCGAGGCGCTCTCCCGCGAGCTGGCCCGCCCGGTGCGGATCGCCGTGATGGTCGACGCCAACGCCGTGCCGACCGCCCCCGCGTCGCAGGCCCCCGCCGAGCCGTACCCGAACCCGTCCGAGCAGGACGCCGGCGGCTACGGCGGCCAGGGCTACCCGCAGCAGTCCTACGACCAGGACTACGAGCAGGGCTACGACCAGGGCTACGAGCGGCCCCGCTACGACGACGGCGGCTACCAGCAGCACCCCGCCCCGTACGGCGGCCCGGCGGGCGGCGCCCAGGCCTGGCCCGGCTACCAGGAGCAGCCGCCGGCCTACCGCGAGCCCGAGGAGCCGGCCCCCCGGCCCGCGCCGCGGCACGTCCCCGCGCCGCCCTCGACCACCCAGGGCGACCTCTTCGGCGGCGCCTACGGCCCGGGCCCGGGCGAGCACCCGCGGACCGCCTCCGGCCGCCGCTCCCCCGGGGCCCGCCCGGCCGCCGCCCGCGGCGCGGACAAGGCCCCCGCGGAGCGCGCCACCGACCGCCCCGCGGTCCCCGGCGTGCCCGCCCCGCCCGGCGCGCCCCCGGCCGGCGGCTCCCGCAAGGACGAGCCGGCCGCCAGGCTGAACCCCAAGTACCTGTTCGACACCTTCGTCATCGGCGCGAGCAACCGCTTCGCGCACGCGGCGGCGGTGGCGGTCGCCGAGGCCCCGGCCAAGGCGTACAACCCGCTCTTCATCTACGGCGAGTCCGGGCTGGGCAAGACCCACCTGCTGCACGCCATCGGGCACTACTCGCGCAGCCTCTTCCCGGGCACCCGGGTGCGGTACGTGTCCTCCGAGGAGTTCACCAACGAGTTCATCAACTCCATCCGGGACGGCAAGGCGGACACCTTCCGCAAGCGCTACCGGGACATGGACATCCTGCTCGTGGACGACGTGCAGTTCCTGGCGAGCAAGGAGTCCACGCAGGAGGAGTTCTTCCACACCTTCAACACCCTGCACAACGCCAACAAGCAGATCGTGCTCTCCTCCGACCGGCCGCCCAAGCTGCTGACCACGCTGGAGGACCGGCTGCGCAACCGCTTCGAGTGGGGACTGATCACCGACGTCACCCCGCCGGAGCTGGAGACCCGGATCGCGATCCTGCGCAAGAAGGCGATCCAGGAGCAACTCAACGCCCCCGCCGACGTGCTGGAGTTCATCGCGTCCCGGATCACCCGGAACATCCGGGAGCTGGAGGGGGCCCTGATCCGGGTCACCGCCTTCGCCAACCTCAACCGGGCCCCGGTGGACCTGGAGCTGGCCGGGATCGTCCTCAAGGACCTCATCCCGGGCGGCGACGAGGACGCCGGGCCGGAGATCACCGCCCAGGTGATCATGCAGCAGACCGCCGCCTACTTCGGGCTCGGGGTGGACGACCTCTGCGGATCCTCGCGCAGCCGCGTGCTGGTGACCGCGCGTCAGATCGCCATGTACCTCTGCCGGGAGCTCACCGACCTCTCGCTGCCGAAGATCGGCGCGCAGTTCGGCGGCCGCGACCACACCACGGTGATGCACGCCGACCGCAAGATCCGGTCACTCATGGCCGAGCGGCGCTCGATCTACAACCAGGTCACCGAGCTGACCAACCGCATCAAGAGCTAGCGGGACGGCCCCCGCGGGGCCGGCCCGGCGTGGCCGGAAAAGGGCGTCAGGAGCGATCCTGACGCCCTTTCGGCATATCCACAGGTGTGCACGGCGGTCCGCCGGGGCAGGGATGCGGGTGACGGACGCTCCGCCAGTCCACAGCCCGCGCCGAACATCTGACCAGGGATTCGAACGCCCCCGGTGCGCGAGGCGGAAATCCACAGGCCGGACGGGTTCTCCGTCGTCCACAGGCCCGGGCGCCGTGAGTTATCCAGAATTCCTCCACAGGGCGCCCGCCGCTACGCTCTTCCGCGCAGGTCAGGTGCCTGTGGACTTGTGCACAACCGTTGTCCACAGGGTGTGGACAAGTGCCGGCCCGTCAGTGGGCCGTTCGGGTTGTCCACCGGTTGTCCCCAGGCCGGGCGGGGTTATCCCCAGGTTGTCCACAGCTGCATCCACAGTTCGACAAGCTTCTGCCCTCGTTCATGCCCAGGTGTGAAAGCCGTCACGAAAAGTTGACCGGAGCCCGTGGATAACCGGGTCCGGATCTGGGGACGGTGCTGGGGATAACCTGTGGATACCCAGCGTGCCCTGTGGGTAACGCTCCGCCGTCCACAGCGGGCCGTGTTCGTCCACAGCCGCGGTCCACAGCTCCTGTGGACAAAAAACCGGGCCTGACCTGCGCAAACAGGGTTATCCACGGTTTCCACAGGCCCTACTACTACCACTACACCTATAGACCGTTCGCCTCGTTCAAAAGCGGGTGGGGGCCAAATCTGTGGACAACCGCTGCCCGACATCCGTTCGAGTTGCTTCCGCCCGTCTGCCCCGTCTGTCGGTGGAGTACGTCAGACTGTCCTCGGCGACTGGAAGCGGAGCGGCGGAGCTCGGTGGACAGCCGCGGCGAAGACCAAGATCAGAAGAACCAGACGTGCGAGCGGGAGCGCTCGATCCAGGAGGCGGTTACCGGTGAAGTTCCGGGTGGAGCGTGACGTCCTCGCGGAGGCGGTGGCCTGGGCTGCCCGCAGCCTCCCGGCACGGCCGCCGGTGCCGGTGCTGGCCGGCCTGCTGCTGACGGCCCAGGACGGCAGCCTGGCGCTGTCCGGCTTCGACTACGAGGTCTCGGCCCGGGTCGAGCTGGAGGCCGACATCGAGGAGGCCGGCACCGTGCTGGTCTCCGGCCGGCTGCTCAACGACATCTCGCGCAACCTTCCCAACAGGCCTGTGGAGATCTCCACCGACGGCCAGCGGGTCAGCGTGGTCTGCGGCAGCTCCCGGTTCACCCTGCCGACCCTGCCGGTGGACGAGTACCCGGCACTGCCCCAGATGCCGACCGCGACCGGCACCGTGCCCGGCGACGTGTTCGCCTCCGCGGTCAGCCAGGCCGCCGTGGCCGCCGGCCGCGACGACACCCTGCCGGTGCTCACCGGCGTGCGGGTCGAGATCGAGGGCGACCGGATCACCCTGGCCGCCACCGACCGCTACCGCTTCGCCGTCCGCGAGCTGCTGTGGAAGCCCGAGCAGTCCGACATCTCGGCGGTCGCGCTCGTCCCGGCCAAGACCCTCCAGGACATCGCCAAGTCCCTGGGCAGCGGCGACAACGTGTCCATCGCGCTCTCCTCGGGCGGCGCGGGCGAGGGCCTGATCGGCTTCGAGGGCGCCGGCCGGCGGACCACCACCCGTCTGCTGGAGGGCGAGTTCCCGAAGTACCGCAGCCTCTTCCCGACCGAGTTCAACGCGATCGCGGCGATCCAGACCCAGCCCTTCCTGGAGGCCCTCAAGCGCGTCTCCCTGGTCGCCGAGCGCAACACCCCGGTCCGGCTGAACTTCGAGGAGGGCGTGCTCACCCTGGAGGCCGGCTCCGGCGACGACGCCCAGGCCACCGAGCGGATCGACGCCTCCCTGGAGGGGGACGCCATCTCGATCGCGTTCAACCCGGGCTACCTGGAGGAGGGCCTCAAGGCCATCGACTCCGCCTACGCCCAGCTGAGCTTCACCACCCCGACCAAGCCCGCGCTGCTCAGCGGCAAGGCCGCGGTGGACGCCGAGGCGGACGAGGCCTACCAGTACCTGATCATGCCGGTCCGCCTCTCCGGCTGAGCCCGCCGCGCTCCGGGCAGGTCCGGCCGCCACCGGACCTGCCCGGAGCCGTTCGCCCACGGCTCCGTCCACAGCCCTGTGAACAAACCTGTGGAACCTCCCCCGGTCGGCCCGACCACGAGGAGGCCCTTCCGCTCCAGCACGTAGGCTCAAGGAGGCGCGGCAACGGCGCCGCCCGCAGGGACGTCACCACAGGTAAGGATTTGGCTATGGAGCTCGGCCTCATCGGTCTCGGCAAGATGGGCGGCAACATGCGCGAGCGGATCCGCCGCGCCGGCCACACCGTCATCGGCTACGACCGCAACCCCGACATCTCCGACGTCGAGAGCCTCCAGGAGCTGGTCACCAAGCTGCAGGGCCCGCGCGTCGTCTGGGTCATGGTCCCGGCCGGCGCCGCCACCCAGGCCACCGTGGACGAGCTGGCCGAGCTGCTCTCGCCCGGCGACGTGGTCGTCGACGGCGGCAACTCCCGCTGGACCGACGACATCAAGCACGCCGAGGCGCTGGCCGCCAAGGGCATCGGCTTCGTCGACTGCGGCGTCTCGGGCGGCGTCTGGGGCCTGGAGAACGGCTACGCGCTGATGTACGGCGGCGACGCCGAGCACGTGGCCAAGGTCCAGCCGGTCTTCGACGCGCTCAAGCCCGAGGGCGACTTCGGCTCGGTGCACGCGGGCGCGGTCGGCGCCGGCCACTTCGCCAAGATGGTCCACAACGGCATCGAGTACGCGATGATGCAGGCCTTCGCCGAGGGCTGGGAGCTGCTGGAGGCCGCCCCCGAGGTCACCGACGTCCGCGAGGTCTTCCGCAGCTGGCAGGAGGGCACCGTGATCCGCTCCTGGCTGCTCGACCTGGCCGTGCGCGCCCTGGACGAGGACGAGCACCTGGGCAAGCTCAAGGGCTGGGCCGCCGACTCCGGCGAGGGCCGCTGGACCGTCGAGGCCGCGATCGACCACGCCGTCCCGCTGCCGGCCATCACCGCCTCGCTGTTCGCCCGCTTCGCCTCCCGCCAGGACGACTCGCCGCAGATGAAGATGATCGCCGCGCTGCGCAACCAGTTCGGCGGCCACGCGGTCGAGTCGAAGTAGTCCCCGCAGGTCCCTCCACAGAAGGCGAGCGCAGTCCACCGCCATGCACGTCGCGCACCTGTCGCTCGCCGACTTCCGTTCCTACGCCCGGGCCGAGGTCCCCCTCGACCCGGGCGTGACGGCGTTCGTCGGCCCCAACGGCCAGGGCAAGACCAATCTGGTCGAGGCGGTCGGCTACGTCGCCACCCTGGGCAGCCACCGGGTCGCCACCGACGCCCCGCTGATCCGGCTGGGCGCCGAGCGCGCGGTGATCCGCACCTCCGTGGTGGACCGCGGCCGCTCCACCCTGGTCGAGCTGGAGATCACCCCCGGCAAGGCCAACCGGGCCCGGATCAACCGCTCCGACAACGTCCGCCCGCGCGACGTGCTGGGCCTGCTGCGCACCGTGCTGTTCGCCCCCGAGGACCTCGCCCTGGTCAAGGGCGACCCGGGGGAGCGCCGGCGCTTCCTGGACGAGCTGCTGACCGCCCGCGCGCCCCGGCTGGCCGGGGTCCGGCAGGACTACGAGCGGGTGCTCAAGCAGCGCAACGCCCTGCTGAAGACCGCCGCGATGGCCCGCCGGGCCGGCGGCGGCAAGGGCGCCGACCTGTCCACCCTGGAGGTCTGGGACGGCCACCTGGCCCGGGCCGGCGCCGAACTCACCGCCTTCCGGCTCCAGCTGGTGGCCGCCCTCCAGCCGCTGGTCACGGCCGCCTACGGGCAGCTCGCGCCGGGCGGCGGCGACACCGCCCTGGAGTACCGCAGCTCCTTCGAGGGCGAGCTGCCGACCAGCCGCGAGCAGGCCGAGGAGCAGCTGCTGGAGGCGCTGCGGACGGTCCGCAAGCAGGAGGTCGAGCGCGGGGTCACCCTGGTCGGCCCGCACCGCGACGAGCTGCTGCTCAAGCTCGGCCCGCTGCCCGCCAAGGGCTACGCCAGCCACGGCGAGTCCTGGTCCTTCGCGCTGGCGCTGCGGCTGGCCTCCTACGAGCTGCTGCGGGCGGACGGCGGCGAGCCGGTGCTGGTCCTGGACGACGTCTTCGCCGAGCTGGACGCCGCCCGCCGCGACCGGCTGGCCGAGCTGGTGGCCGGCGGCGAGCAGGTGCTGGTGACCGCGGCGGTGGCCGAGGACGTGCCGAAGGCGCTGGCCGGCGCCCGGTACGCGGTCGCCGACGGCGCCGTCCGGCGCGTCACCGGCTGATCGCGCCGCACCGCGCTCCACGGACCGCCGCCGGCGGTCGCACACCCCGCACCCGTAGCCCCGGGGACGCCCACCCGTGCCGTCGCGCGCCCTCCCGGCTCCCGTACGCTGGACGGCTCACCGTTGTCCACAGGGTGGGGATAAGGAGATCGCCGTGAGCGATTCGGCGGAGCACCCCGGGCCGACCGGTGCCGACCTGGCGCGCTCGGCGCTGCGGGCGGCCCGGGCTCAGGCCCGCCAGCGCGGTGAGCAGGTGCGCGAGAAGCGCGAGGCGAAGCGGCACGGTCTGCGCAGCGGGGCCCGCTCGGACGGCCGTGACCCGGTGCCGCTGGGGGCGGCGCTGACCCGGCTGCTGACCGAACGGGGCTGGGAGTCCTCGGCCGCGGTCGGCGGGGTGATGGGCCGTTGGCCGCAGATCGTCGGACCGGACATCGCGGCGCACTGCACCCCCACCGCCTACGACGACGAGGCCGCGGTGCTCACGGTGCAGTGCGACTCCACCGCGTGGGCCACTCAACTCCGCTGGCTGGCAAGGCAGTTGGTGGCCCGTCTGAACCACGAGCTGGGCCACGGCACGGTCCGCACCATCAAGGTGCTCGGCCCCGCGGCCCCGGTGCGCGGCTACGGCCGGCTGCGCGCCCCCGGCAGCAAGGGCCCCGGCGACACCTGGGGATAGCCGCCGCCCGCCCGCCTCCGCCCGGCCCGGGGCGGTCGGTCCGGGAGCGGAGCGGACCGTGATCCTCCGGAACCCCTGACGGCCCTGCCAGGCGGCCTGAGCCCCCCGAGCGAGTATCGGGACATGTCCCGAGGGGATTCAGGGCGCCATTTCTGCCCTCAGAGGCTGCCAAACGCCCATCGATGTCAGTCGTACCGGTAGACTGGGGGCCAAACACTGTTGCTAGTGGCAACCGAGTCGAAACGCCGTGGTCGCACGCCCGCCCGTAGGAGGCGGGGATGCGGCCCGCGCTGTGCCAGAGAGGGCGCTTCGTGGCCGATTCCGGCAACCCCAGCCAGATCCCAGACCAGACCGACCAGTCCGACAGGTCGTACGACGCCAGTGCCATCCAGGTGCTGGAGGGCCTCGACGCCGTCCGCAAGCGCCCCGGCATGTACATCGGCTCGACCGGTGAGCGCGGCCTGCACCACCTGGTGCAGGAGATCGTGGACAACTCCGTCGACGAGGCGATGGCCGGGCACGCGGACACCATCGACGTGACCCTCCTCGCCGACGGCGGCGTGCGCGTGGTCGACAACGGCCGCGGCATCCCGGTCGGCATCATGCCGGGCCAGGGCAAGCCGGCCGTCGAGGTCGTGCTGACGGTTCTGCACGCGGGCGGCAAGTTCGGCAACGGCGGCTACGCGGTCTCCGGCGGTCTGCACGGCGTCGGCGTCTCCGTCGTGAACGCGCTCTCCACCCGCCTCGCGGTGGAGATCCACACCGACGGCCACCGCTGGACGCAGGAGTACAAGGCCGGCACCCCGACCGCCCCGCTGTCCCAGCACGAGGCCGCCGAGCGCACCGGCACCAGCGTCACCTTCTGGGCCGACCCGGAGATCTTCGAGACCACGGTCTACTCCTTCGAGACGCTCTCCCGCCGCTTCCAGGAGATGGCGTTCCTCAACAAGGGCCTGACCATCGCCCTGACCGACGAGCGCCCCGAGCACGTCGACGAGGAGGGCAAGCCGCTCTCCGTCACCTACAAGTACGACGGCGGCATCGCCGACTTCGTCGCCCACCTCAACTCCCGCAAGGGCGAGGTCGTCCACCCCTCGGTGATCGACTTCGAGGCGGAGGACAAGGACAAGGCGATCTCGGTGGAGATCGCCATGCAGTGGAACTCCTCGTACACCGAGGGGGTCTACTCCTTCGCCAACACCATCCACACCCACGGCGGCGGTACCCACGAGGAGGGCTTCCGCGCCGCGCTGACCGGCCTGGTCAACCGCTACGCGCGGGACAAGAAGCTGCTCCGCGAGAAGGACGACAACCTCTCCGGCGAGGACATCCGCGAGGGCCTGACCGCGATCATCTCGGTCAAGCTCGGCGAGCCGCAGTTCGAGGGCCAGACCAAGGACAAGCTCGGCAACACCGAGGCGAAGACCTTCGTCCAGAAGGTCGTCCACGAGCACTTCGGGGACTGGCTGGACCGCAACCCCAACGAGGCCGCGGACATCATCCGCAAGTCCATCCAGGCCGCCACCGCGCGCGTCGCCGCCCGCAAGGCCCGCGACCTCACCCGCCGCAAGGGCCTGCTGGAGTCCGCCTCGCTGCCCGGCAAGCTCAGCGACTGCCAGTCCAAGGACCCGGCCGAGTGCGAGATCTTCATCGTCGAGGGTGACTCCGCCGGCGGCTCGGCCAAGCAGGGCCGCGACCCCCGCACCCAGGCCATCCTCCCGATCCGCGGCAAGATCCTGAACGTCGAGAAGGCCCGGATCGACAAGGTGCTGCAGAACACCGAGGTCCAGGCGCTGATCTCGGCCTTCGGCTGCGGCATCCAGGAGGACTACGACGAGTCCAAGCTGCGCTACCACAAGATCGTGCTGATGGCCGACGCCGACGTCGACGGCCAGCACATCCGCACCCTGCTGCTGACCCTGCTGTTCCGCTTCATGCGGCCGCTGGTCGAGTCCGGCTACGTCTACCTGGCGATGCCGCCGCTGTACAAGATCAAGTGGGGCAAGGACGACTTCGAGTACGCCTACTCCGACCGCGAGCGCGACGCGCTGATCGCCGCCGGGGTCGAGGCGGGGCGCCGCCTTCCGAAGGACGACGCGATCCAGCGGTTCAAGGGTCTCGGCGAGATGAACGCCGAGGAGCTCCGGGTCACCACCATGGACGCCGAGCACCGCCTGCTCCTCCAGGTCACCCTGGAGGACGCCGCCCGCGCCGACGAGCTGTTCTCGGTCCTCATGGGCGAGGATGTCGAGGCCCGCCGCTCCTTCATCCAGCGCAACGCCAAGGACGTCCGCTTCCTGGACGTGTGACGCCTGCCCGCAGGCCCCGCACGTACCAGTCCGCGTGAAAGGAAACTGACCACCAGTGGTCGACGACAACCGTCCCGAAGGCGAGCAGCCCGAGACCCCCGAGGCCGCCGCCACGGTGACCATGCGCATCGAGCCGGTCGAGCTCGAAACCGAGATGCAGCGCTCGTACCTCGACTACGCGATGAGCGTCATCGTCAGCCGGGCGCTGCCCGAGGTGCGCGACGGCCTGAAGCCGGTGCACCGCCGCGTGCTGTACGCGATGTACGACGGCGGCTACCGCCCCGAGAAGGGGTACTACAAGTGCGCCCGCGTCGTCGGCGACGTCATGGGCAACTACCACCCGCACGGTGACACCTCGATCTACGACACCGTGGTCCGCCTGGCCCAGCCGTGGTCGATGCGGATGCCGCTGGTGGACGGCAACGGCAACTTCGGCTCCCCGGGCAACGACCCGGCCGCGGCCATGCGCTACACCGAGTGCAAGATGGCGCCGCTGGCCATGGAGATGATGCGCGACATCGACGAGGAGACCGTCGACTTCGCGCCCAACTACGACGGCCGCTCGCAGGAGCCCACCGTCCTGCCCGCGCGCTTCCCCAACCTGCTGGTCAACGGTGCCACCGGCATCGCGGTCGGCATGGCCACCAACATCCCGCCGCACAACCTGCGCGAGGTCGCCTCCGGCGCGCTCTGGTACCTGGAGAACCCGGAGGCCTCCGCCGAGGACCTGCTGGACGCCCTGATCGAGCGGATCAAGGGCCCGGACTTCCCCACCGGCGCGCTGATCGTCGGCCGCCGCGGCATCGACGACTACTACCGCACCGGCCGCGGCTCGGTCACCATGCGCGCCGTGGTCGAGGTCGAGGAGATCCAGGGCCGGCAGTGCCTGGTGATCACCGAGCTGCCCTACCAGGTCAACCCGGACAACCTCGCGCTGAAGATCGCCGACCTGGTCAAGGACGGCAAGATCGCCGGCATCGCCGACGTCCGCGACGAGTCCTCGGCCCGCACCGGCACCCGCCTGGTGGTCGTGCTCAAGCGCGACGCGGTCGCCAAGGTCGTGCTGAACAACCTCTACAAGCACACCGACCTGCAGACCAACTTCGGCGCCAACATGCTGGCCCTGGTCGACGGCGTGCCGCGCACCCTGTCGCTGGACGCCTTCATCCGGCACTGGGTCAACCACCAGGTCGAGGTCATCGTCCGGCGCACCACCTTCCGGCTGCGCAAGGCCGAGGAGCGCGCCCACATCCTGCGCGCGCTGCTGCGCGCCCTGGACATGATCGACGAGGTCATCGCGCTGATCCGGGCCTCGGCGAGCGCCGACGCCGCCCGCACCGGCCTGATGGAGCTGCTCTCGATCGACGAGCTCCAGGCCAACGCGATCCTGGAGATGCAGCTGCGCCGGCTGGCCGCCCTGGAGCGCCAGCGGATCACCGACGAGCACGACGAGCTGCAGCGCAAGATCGACGAGTACAACGCGATCCTGGCCTCGCCGACCCGCCAGCGCGGGATCATCTCCGAGGAGCTCACCGCGATCGTCGAGAAGTACGGCGACGAGCGGCGCTCCACCCTCATCCCCTCCGACGGCGACCTCTCCATCGAGGACCTCATCGCCGAGGAGGACATCGTTGTCACCATCACCCGCGGCGGCTACGTCAAGCGCACCCGCTCCGACCTCTACCGCTCGCAGAAGCGCGGCGGCAAGGGCGTGCGCGGCGCCCAGCTCAAGCAGGACGACATCGTCGACCACTTCTTCGTGACGACGACCCACAACTGGATCCTGTTCTTCACCAACAAGGGCCGGGTCTACCGCGCCAAGGGCTACGAGCTGCCGGACGCCGGCCGCGACGCCCGCGGCCAGCACGTGGCCAACCTGCTGGCCTTCCAGCCGGACGAGCACATCGCCCAGGTGAAGGCGATCCGCACCTACGAGGACAAGCCCTACCTCGTCCTCGCCACCCGGGCCGGCCTGGTGAAGAAGTCCCCGCTGAAGGACTACGACTCCCCGCGCTCCGGCGGCCTGATCGCGATCAACCTGCGCCAGGACGACGAGGGCCGGGACGACGAGCTGATCGGCGCCGAGCTGGTCTCCGCCGAGGACGACCTGCTGCTCGTCTCCAAGAAGGCGCAGTCGATCCGCTTCACCGCCACCGACGAGGCGCTGCGCTCCACCGGCCGCGCCACCTCCGGCGTCAAGGGCATGGCCTTCCGCGAGAACGACGAACTGCTCTCGATGAACGTGGTCCGTCCGGGCACCTTCGTCTTCACCGCGACCGACGGCGGCTACGCCAAGCGCACCGGTGTGGACGAGTACCGTGTCCAGGGACGCGGCGGCTACGGCACCAAGGCGGCGAAGATCGTCGAGGGCCGGGGCTCGCTGGTCGGCGCGCTCGTCGTCGACGAGACCGACGAGATCATGGCGATCACCCTCTCCGGAGGAGTGATCCGCACGAGGGTTTCCGAGGTTCGTGAAACCGGACGTGACACCATGGGCGTCCAACTGATCAACCTGGGCAAGCGCGATGCGGTCGTGGGCATGGCCCGCAACGCGGAGGCCGAGGACGAGGAGTCGGCGGAGGACGAGGTGGCGGGTACCGAGTCCACCGAGGTGGCCGAGGGTACGGAGACGGAGCCGGGCGGCGGGACCGCCCAGGCCTGACCTCGTACCGCGTCGGCCGGTACCGTCACGTCCGTACATCCGTACACGACGTGGCGGTACCGGCCGCCGACCAGTTCCGGGCAATCCCGCCGGGCGCTGGATGACGAGTGACGAAGCAGGGCGGTGCGCCGTCCTGGCGGGAAGTGCGGGAGGACCAGTGAGTGGAGCCACGGGTGCTGGGGGAGGCGCCGCCGGCGGCCGTCCGGGCGCAGCACAGGGCGGCGGGGCGTACGGCGTGCCGCAGCCGCCGGCCGAGCACCCGGCCGCGTCCACCTCGCTGATGCCGCCGGTCGGCGGGGCGGGCCAGGGCGGGACGTACGGTGGCCAGCCGACGCCCCCGCCGGGTGCCCCGGCGGCGGGCGGCAACGGCTTCTCCCAGCCGACCACCTACGCCAAGGGGCAGCCGACCCCGCCCCGGGGCACCCGGGTCGGCGGCGGCAACACCCCGCCCGGCGGGACGCCCGCCGCGGGCGTGCGCCGTCCGGCCGCGCCGCCGGCCGCCGGCGGTGGCCTGGGCCGGACCAGGAAGGCCCGGCTGCGGGTGACCAAGGCCGACCCGTGGTCGGTCATGAAGGTCAGCTTCCTGCTGTCGCTGGCGGTCGGGATCATCATCATCGTGGCGGCCGCGGTGCTGTGGATGACGCTGGACTCGCTCGGCGTCTTCGACTCGCTCGGCAAGACCCTGAAGGACGTCACCGGCTCGGACACCAACGGCGGCGGCCTGAACATCATGGACTACGTGGGCTTCGGCAAGGTGATGACCTTCACCTCGCTGATCGCCGTGGTCGACGTGGTGCTGCTGACCGCGCTCTCCACGCTCTCGGCGTTCATCTACAACGCGGCGGCCGGCTTCACCGGCGGCATCGAGCTCACCCTGGCCGAGGAGGACTGATCCCCCGGGCCTGACCCGGGATCAGTTCCCCTCCCCCCTCGGGGATTTTCCGTCCGTGGACGGAATCAGCGGGCCCCACCGGCTGTTGCAGCCGGTGGGGCCCGTCGGCATTCGGGTGACAGCCGCACGGCGCGGCGTGCCGCCCGGACGGGCCGGGGGAGCGGTGGGCTTAGCTTGGTCCGCTCGTTCCGCGTCACCCGGCCGCCACAGGCCTCCCCGGTTCCCACCGGACGGGTCCGGGACGGCTGCTCAGGCACGGCAGGACGGAGACGCGCGATGGCGGAGCTCGCAAAGCGGCTGGTCGAGGCCCTGGACGGGCTGCTGGGGGTCCCGGTGCCACTGCGGGTGCAGGCCTGGGACGGCAGTGCGGCCGGGCCGCCGGGGGCGCCCACGGTGGTGCTGCGCAACCGCCGGGCGCTGCGCCGGCTGCTCTGGCGGCCGGACGAGCTGGGCCTGGCCCGGGCCTACGTCTCGGGGGACCTGGAGGTCGCCCCGGGCTCCGACCTGTACGAGGTGCTGCGGGCCGTCGCGCACTTCGCCGAGCTTCCCGAGATCCGCCGGCTGCGGCTCGGCCCGGGCGACGTGCTGGGCGTCCGGGGGCGCCGGGCGGTGGGCGCGCTGCTGCGGGCCGGGGCGCTCGGGCCCGATCCCGCCCCGCCGCCGGAGGAGGCCCCGGTGGGCCGGGGGCGGCTGCACAGCCGCGGCCGGGACCGGGCGGCGATCCACCACCACTACGACGTCGGCAACGACTTCTACGGCCTGGTGCTGGGCCCGTCGATGGTCTACTCGTGCGCCTACTGGGAGCCCGGCGCGAAGAGCCTGGAGGCGGCGCAGGAGGCCAAGCTGGACCTCATCTGCCGCAAGCTCGGCCTGCGGCCCGGGATGCGGCTGCTGGACGTCGGCTGCGGCTGGGGCTCGCTGGTGCTGCACGCGGCCCGGCACTACGGGGTGACGGCGGTGGGCGTCTCGATCTCCGAGGAGCAGGTCGCGCTGGCCCGCCGGCGGGTCGAGGAGGCCGGCCTGGCGGACCGGGTGGAGATCCGGCTGCAGGACTACCGGGAGATCCCGGACGGCCCGTTCGACGCGATCTCCAGCGTGGGCATGGCGGAGCACGTCGGCGAGGCCCAGTACCGGGTGTACGCGGAGGGCCTGTACGGGCTGCTGGTCCCGGGCGGCCGGCTGCTCAACCACCAGATCGCCCGCCGTCCCGGCCACCCCGGTGAGCCGTACCGCCCCAGCCCGTTCATCAACCGCTACGTCTTCCCGGACGGCGAACTGTCCCCGGTCGGTTCCACGGTCTCCCGGCTGGAGGAGGCCGGCTTCGAGGTGCGCGACGTCGAGTCGCTCCGCGAGCACTACGGGCTGACCCTGCGTGAGTGGGTGGCCAACCTGGAGGCGCACTGGACGGAGGCGGTCGGGCTGGTGGGGCGCGGCCGGGCGCGGGTCTGGCGGCTCTACATGGCGGCCTCGGCGCTGGCCTTCGAGGAGAACCGGATCGGGGTCAACCAGATCCTCGCGGTGCGCACCACCGCCGAGGGCGCCGCGCACCTCCCGGCGACCCGCGCGGAGTGGCTGACCGCCGTCGGCACCGCCTCCGACCTGCCCGTCCCGGAGGGCCCCGCCGCAGGCCCGGCCGTAACGGATTTGGGGGATCGGGGATCGGTCCGCTAATCTTTCAGTGCGGCAAGGGGCTATAGCTCAGACGGTTAGAGCGCTTCCCTGATAAGGAAGAGGCCACAGGTTCAAGTCCTGTTAGCCCCACCACCGCGAAGGGCCCGGAGCACTGCTCCGGGCCCTTCGGCGTTCCGCCGCCGGTTCCGGGGAACCCCCGGCTGCGGCCGGGTGTTCTACCGGTGGAGGCCGGGGTCCGCCCCGGCGGCGTCCGACGGTGAGGCGGTGGCGCAATGGGTCTGGTCTTCGCGATGACCATCCCCGGCCTGGTCTGCGTCCTGGTGGTGCTGGCCTTCGTCGATCAGCTGGCGCTCCGGGCGCGCCGCTCGCGGCTGGTGCCGTGGCGGGGGACCGGCCGGGAGGGGCAGATCTCGGCGACCGGTTTCGAGCAGCTGCACGCGCAGTTCGCGGCCGGGAAGCAGCACCAGCTCGACGAGCGGCAGAGCTCGCTGATGCTGCGCGACGAGGAGGACGACGGGGCGCCGCCGCGCACCCGGGTGGACCTGGCGTCGGGGGTCGTGGTGCTGGTGCGGCCGCCCGGCGGGGCGGCCGATGGGCGGGAACGGTGAGGGCTCCGCGCGGGCTCCGTGCCGGGCCGACCGTACGACAGGAGGTGTGGCGTCAATCCTCCGGCCGGACGGGTCGGTTGGAGGCAGCGGTGGCTGGTCACGATTGGGACACCGGTGTGTATCATCGGCCGCAAGGGCAGTCCGGCATCCCGACCGCCCGTTCGTGCTCGTAACACAACCACGGACTCGTCGGCCCGATCGGATCGATCGGCGCACGGCTGCTGAGTCCGTCAACGCAAGAAGGACGAGGTCCCGCGGTGAAGAAGCTTCTCCTGGTCGCCCTGGTCGCCCTCGGCGGCTTCTTTGTCTACCGTCAGGTCCAGGCGGACCGCGCCGAGCAGGACCTGTGGACCGAGGCCACCGACCCGGTTCCGGCCGGTCGCTGAGGCCCCCGGCGATCTGACGATCGACAGTCTTCGGGAGGCGCCGCAGGTGCCTCCAGGGCCGGTCGGGTGACCGGGTCGGCCGGAGTTTCCCGGCCCCGCACGGCAGGAGTGCCGGGAGGGGGCACCGGATCGGTGCCGGGACCGGGTACCCTGGTGTCCGGCGGCGCGCCCGGTGCCGCCCCGGGGCTTTAGCTCAGTTGGTAGAGCGCTGCCTTTGCAAGGCAGATGTCAGGAGTTCGAGTCTCCTAAGCTCCACATGCCCCACAGTAGGTGGGCAGTAGCACCACGAAGGGCCTGACCAGCAGAAAGCTGGTCAGGCCCTTCGTCGTTCCCGGGCTCGGCCCGGGGATCCGCCGCTGTTGTTACAGCACCGATTTACACACCATCGGCGTACTCTCATCGCATGGCATCTATTCGCGTTCGGGAACGCAAGCGAGGTGGTTGCACCTACACCGTCACATGGCGTGAGGGTGGAGGCCGGAACGACCCGGACCAAACCGAGAAGTTCGACGACGAGACGAGCGCCGAGCGCTTCAAAGACCTCGTCAACGGGCACGGCCAGCACTGGCCGCCCAACTGGATCAAGGGGGTGGGCTTCGTCGACCCGGCGGCCGCTGAGCCGGAGGCGCCCGCGGTCGATCCGGCGCACATGTTCGCGGCCTACGCCGAGAAGCATGTGAGCCTCCTCACGGGTATTGAGGGCGGCACCAAGCGGAAGTACTACAGGATGGTCCGCGACGTCATGGTCCCCTGGTTCCGGGACAAGACGATCACCGACGGGCCGGACGCCATCACCGAAGAGGACGTGAAGGCGTGGCTCATCGACATCAAGGAGGGCTCAGCGGCCCCGCACGACCCGCCCGGCCGCAAGCGCAAGGCGTACTCCGCCAAGACCGTGAGAGACCACCACGGCCTCCTCAGCGCGATCCTCGGATCGGCTACCCGAGGACAGACCCCGCTGCGCCGGTACAACCCCTGCTCCGACACGAAGCTGCCGCGGACCGACGACGGCGACAGCGAGGAGAAGACCTTCCTTGAGCATTGGGAAGCCGGGTTGCTCTTGAGACACCTTGCCGCTGACGCCGTCGACCTGGTTCAGGTCATGCTCGGCACAGGGCTGCGGTGGGGCGAGGTGTCGGCGCTCCAGGTGCGCGACGTCGACCGCGTCGGCGGCCGGCCCGTCCTCAGGGTCTCCCGCACGTGGAAGGAGGACGAGAACGGCAAGCGGATCACCGGCGCGCCCAAGAGCGTGAAGTCCCGTCGCACGCTCATCCTGACGCCCTACCTCGCCTCGATCCTCGCCCGCGCCAGCCGGGGGAAGAAGAAGACCGACCTGCTGTTCTGTGCCGTCGAGGGCGGCCCGTGGCTCCCTGGCACGTTCCGCCGGCTGCGGTGGCTCCCCGCCATCGAAGCCGCCGCCGCCGAGGGCATGCTGAAGCAGCCCCGACTGCACGACTGCCGGCACACCCACGCCGCGTGGCTCGTTGCCCGCAACGTCCCGTTGCCTGCGATCTCGGCCCGTCTCGGACACGAGAGCATCCAGACCACCATCGACGAGTACGGCCACCTGCTCGCGATCCTGGACGACGACCTGGTCGCCGCCGTCGCGTACTCGATGGAGGCCGCCCTGGACCCGGTGATCCCGGACGACGTCAGGGGCGCACTGGAGCTGGAGGCCACGCCGGTCTAGCCGAAGACGCCGCTGCGCCCCGTCTCAACGAGCGGGGCGCAGCGGCGTGTCTGGGTCAGGCGGCGGCGTGGTCGGAGGCCTGGGGGAGGGTGAGTGCCCCGGCTGCGATCTGTCGTACGCGCGAGGCGAGGACGTCTGCTGCACGGTCCGGCGTCGTGTTGGTGTCGGCCATCCACCGTCCGATCAGTCCCGCCATGCTGGCTGCGGTGGTGCCCGGCACTATCCGGGGGTCGGTCAGCAGCAGGAGCCGGCCCCGGATGACCAGGATCGAGACGGGGGCACCGTCGTCGAGCAGGGCAGACACGGTCTCCACGGTTTCCACACAACCCCCTTGCCGGCGGCCACGCTGCCGCCCTGTTCTCGCGAGGCCGGGATCGACCGTACACCCGTTCGACTGGCGAAAACAGGAGGTATCTACTCCGTATCAGAATTGCTCAAGCTTAAACATTTCTTGAGCTAGATTTTTCGTCTTCGGCAGCAATGAGTGCCTCGATTACGGCCCTGGTGCGCGGCAGATCGGACGGGTCCATGTCAGCCAAGTGCCCAACGATGGCTCTTACGTCCGGCGGCAGGTCGGCCAGCTCGGTGGGGACGTACTGCAAGAACTCCTCGGCGGCCGCGGCTTGAACCTGTCGCAGGGGAAGCCTGATGCCGGCCGAGAGCGCACGGAGAACCTGAGGCTCTGGGGCGCGGGTGATCTTCCCTTTTGAGAGCTTATTCAGGTAGCTCAGCCCTGGGGCGTACCCAGTCTCTGGGTCTACCGCTGCTTCGCTGAGTTCCCGGAACGACATGCGGGTCAGGGCGTCACTCACCAGGGCTGACAGTGGCCCGAGCCTGGGTGAGGGGTCGCTTGTCTTCCTGGCCTCCGACATGCTGGCTCCTCCTTCGCACGCTTCCCCGCCGGCCGCTGCCCTGGGGCGGGTACTCGGGCTGCCTGTGGCACACCCGTCCCCGGACACGCTACAGGCGCCGCTGTGTCGGCGGACACGCGATCTCGCCAAAGATCAGTTCCGTACCCGAACGCGGACGTGGCGCTTGCCGTGGTGTTCTCGAATGAGAACAGCTATGCTCCGTTCCGGAACGCGAGCCGCGCTGAGCGACATCGAGCGACACCGAACGGCCTCGCGCGGCACAGAAGAAGGAGCCGCCACCCATGACCACCCTCACCCTCACCGCTCCGCTGACGTACACCCAGCTCGCGGAGTACCTCGCCATCGAGGAGGGCTGGCTGCGCCGGCACATCAAGCGCCTGCCGCACCAGAAGTACGGCAGGAGCGTTCGCTTCTCGGCGGACGACATCGAGGCCATCCGCCGCCTGCACACCCACACCCCCGCGCCGGCCGCGCCGGACGGCCTGCCCGACGCGCTCGTCCCGCGCGGGGCCCGGCGGTAGGTGCTCCGACCGTGACAGACCGCCCGTCTCCCCTGGGCACTACGACCCGCATCCGTCTCGACGGTCCCCCCACCGACGTCGCCGCCATCCTCGCCGCGCTGCGCACCGCTCAGGGCCTGGCCGTGGTTCGGATCTCCCGGCCCGCCGATGGTGACCGCGACGGCGAGGTCCGCCAGTACGTCAGGGTCCGGACTCCCCCGCCGGATCAGACACCCCAGTAACACAAGGGCCGCCCCCGGTGGCACCCGGAAAGCGGCCCGGCCCTACCCAGCACTCAACGGAAGTAGGACCCGTGAAGAACGGTACCAACCCCAGCCAGCTCCGGGCGCAGCACACTGTGCTGCGCACCGTGCAGCGGCTCATCGAGGCCGCGGCGAGCCGGCGCGCGCCGGCGCCCGCGTGGACGATCCACCCCGATGGCACGGCCGAGGGGCGTTTCGCCGGCCCGGACGCGGTCGTCGCCATCAACGTCTGGCGCCAGGCCATCCCGTCCGCCGCCGTCTCGACGGCCCGGCGGGACGACGGCCTGGAGTGGACCCTGACGATCGCCCAGGGCGACGTCTGCGTGGTCGTCTTCGCCCACGTCCCGTTCAGCACCCCGGCGCTGGCGGGGGTGACCGCGTGACCGGCACCACCATGACCTACGACCGGGCCGTCGAGATCCTGCGGGGAGTCCGCTCCGACGGCGCCGGATCGCCGCCGCTGGAGCGCCTCGCCGCCATCTACACCGGCGACCTGGATGCCGTCGTCCCCCGGGCGCTCACCTGGTCGCAGCGCACCCGCAGGACCGCCCGGCGTCTGCTGGCCACGGTGCTCCCGGTGCTGCGCGAGCTGGTGGCGGAGATCGTGGACCTGGACCGCCGTGTCCAGGCGGCGGACACCCGGATCGAGGCCCTCGAAGCGCGGCCGCTGCCGCTGGCCGCCGACGCCGACGACCACGCCCGGCTCGCCGCTGCCCTCGACGTCGCACAGCGGCTGACCGCGCGGCTCCAGCCGGCGCCCCGATCGGTGACCGTCGAGACGGTCCCGCACGCGCCCGGCCCCACCATCTTGGTGCACGCCCTCGACAACGGCCCCGCCGTCGAGGCCTGGGCCGCCCTGCTCGGCGCCTCGATCGAGCGGAAGAAGTCCGGCGGCGGGTACGTCTACTTGACCGCGACGTGCACGCTCGACGGGATCCCGGTCAGCTGCCAGACCATCATCCTGCCGAGCTTCACGGCGGTGACCGCGTGACGGGCGACCAGCACACCCTGCACACCGCTGAGCTGGTCGTCCGGGCGGTCCTCGGCCGGCCCGGCGCGACGCCGGCCGAGATCGTCCGGGCGCTGGACGCCGCCGGCGCGCTGCACACGACCCCGCTCACCGTGTACCGGGCGGAGTGGGAGACCGACCCGCTCGGCCTGTACGTCTCCCGCGAGGTCGCGCAGGACCGCTGTCTCCTGGACGTCGTCGAGCACCAGCCGGGCGCCCGGCTGGTGTGGGCGCCGGTGAACGACGACGAGCCGGACGGCGAGCTGTACCTCTCCGCGGACGGCGCGAACACCGAGTACTACGTCAGCCCCATCCCGTTGAGGCGTACGGCGGAGGAGATCTGATGCTCCGCTGGCTCCTTGCCCTGTGCATCATCGCCGCTCTCTGCCTCGTCGTGGCGTGGGTCGAGCAGCTCATCGCCGAGGCCAGACAGGCGCGGGCGCAGCAGGCCTGGCAGGCCGAGCGCGCCGAGGACGACCTGGTCGCGCTCCTGGCCGTCGCCGACGGCCTCAGACCGACCCCGTTCCGGCCGTGACTCCGGACCCGGGCACGGCCCGCGGCCCCCTCCTCGTCGGGCTGCACGTCGTGTTCGGGTCCGGCCCGCCGTACGGACCGCACGTGCCCCCGACTGCGGACTACGACTGCCCGTGCGGTCACCGCGATGCCGCGCTCGGCGCGGCCGCCGTCCGGCACCTGGTTGACGTCGCCGGGCCCGCACACCTGACCGTCTGCCCCCTCCGCCCCCGAGAGGACCCTCATGTCTCCCATACTCGTCGACCTCGCCACCGGTGAGGTTCCGTCCTGGACCGGCCCCGAGCACTACCGATGGGCGCAGCAGCGCCTGCGGATGGCCTGGGAGGACGACCGCTCGCCGGAGAGCATCGCGCACCTGGTGGCCGAGGCCGGTGTGCACGCCACCCTCGCGCTCGCCGCCGCGACCGCGCTCGGCTCCCCCATCACCAACGGCATGGACCTCGCCGACTACGACGAGTGGGTCCAGGCCGCGTCCGAGACCCGCACCCCGCCGCCGGCCGCCCCGGCCACGGGTCTGCACGCCGTGCTGATGGACGCCCTGTTCCTGTGTCTGCCTGCGGACCTGCGCGAGCACTCCCAGCGGGACCGCCTCGCCGCGCACCTGACCACCGCCCTGATCGCCGCCGGATACAAGGACGCCGCCCGATGAGCACCACCACCGCCCACCTGGACCTCCGCACCGGCGAGGTCCTGCCGGACGTCGACCCCGAGGCCTTCGCCGACTTCCTGATGCAGCACATGGGCGGCCGGGTCCACGAGGCCGCGTCCCGTGAGCTGCGCGAGCTGAACCGCGCCGTCTCCGAGCACGGCAAGAAGGGCACCTTGGCCGTCATCGTCACGGTGGAGGCCCCGAAGGGGCACGTCGAGGGCGGCCCGCTGTCCATCTCGGTCGCCACCGTGCTGAAGGCGCCCAAGGCGATCACGCCGGCGACCGTCTACTACCTCGACGCCGACGGCCACACGAGTCGGCGCGACCCCCGGCAGGGCGTCCTGTTCGACGACCCGACCGCGGCCGAAGCGCGGGTTCGGACGGCCGTCGCGGCCGCGCTGCGCGGCCGCGCGGACGACGTGCCCGCGGACCTCCTGGAGGACCTGGTCGTCGGCCTCGCCGCCGCCGGCCTCGCCCCGCAGTCGTAGAGCGCCTGCCCTGCACGGCCGGTGGGCGCGGCGGCACCGTCCCGCGCCCACCGGCACCACCCCCGGACCACCTGGAGCATCATGCCGCGGCCCGCCGTCGCCGCCGCCGTCCAGCCCGATCCGCCCCTCGGCACCGGGCAGACCCCGGCGCCCACTACCGCCCCCATCGCCTCCCCCTTCTGGACCCGCTTCCCTCACCACTGGGTCGCGCAGGTGACCGGCGATCACCTGCGCGCGGTCACCCTGACCGGCGACTACGCGCGCCTGCGGGACGGCTACTGCTGGGCCTCCGACCGCACCCTGGGCGAGGCGCTCGACCTGCACCCGGACACCGTCGGCGCGGCGCTGCGCCGCGCCGAGGCGCTGGGCATGGTCCGTGCCGTCCAGCGTCCCGGCGGCACGTCCGCGCGCGTCCTCGTCCTGCCCTCCGAGGACGACGACGTGCTGTGGGTGTGCGTCAGCTCCTACGCCCGCAACGCCCTCTTCGGTGCGTTGTTCTCCGCCTACTGCGTGCTCGCCGTACGCGCGCACCTCAACGAGCCCAGCAGCGTGGGACTGATAGCCACCCTCGCCGGCATCGGCGAGAAGGAGGCCCGGGCCGCCGTCGCCGAGTTGGTCTCCTCGGGCTGGATCAGCCGCGCCGACTCCTCCGGCCGCGCCGCCCGCTACACCGTCCACCACGCCCCGATCCCCGGCGTCCCCACCCAGCTCCTCCTCGACTTTCCGCAGCCACGCCAGACCAAGAGCCGCCGCTGCGCCCCGCCGCCGGTCGCCCCGCGCGCCGAAGTCGACGGCCAGATCGCCCTGTTCGACCTCGACGCGCTGACCGACACCCCTGCCGGATCGACCGTCACCACCCCTGCCGATCCGACCGTCACCACCCCTGCCGGATCGACCGGACGAACAAGATCACCTCAACAAGATCTCTCTAACAGGCCCCGCCCCGTGGGTGGTTGCGGTGCCGGCGTAGCCGATACGTCCGTACCGCGCGTCACGGGCGCGCCCGCGAGCACCCGCGAGGCCGCCGCCGGGCCCGGCCGCGCATCGACTGCGCCGGAACCGCGAACCGCACCTCTGCCCCCGCTGCTGATCACCGCCGCCGCCCACCACGTCCTCGCCCAGGCCCCAGGCCTGGCCGACCGGATGAGCCGCTGGGAGCAGCGGGAGGCCGCCCGGGCGATCGGCCAGGCGATCGAGGACGTCGACGACGTCGGCCGGGTCGCCGAGCGCGTGGCACGCCGCTGGGCCAGCGCGGACCCGGCCGACATCCGCCGCCCGTACGGCTGGCTGGTCCGCCGCGGCCTGACCCGCCGCGGCTGTGACGACCCGGTCTGCGAGTCCGGGTGGGACACCGCCCGGCAGGCAGACTGCCGGACCTGCACGAAGGTGCTGGCCGACCGCCGCGAGGGCGCCGCGGCCCGCCGGGCGCAGCACCGCCCGCGTCCCGTACCCGCGCCCCGGCCGGCCCCCGCCCCGGCGTCGGCGCCGGCCGCTGTCCCGGCGCCGCGCCGCCTCTGCCCCACCCACCGCGCGACCACCCTGCCGTGCGCCCTGTGCCAGGCCGCGGCCGCCGTCCCGCCCGCCGAGCCTGACGCCGCCCCCATCGGCCGCGCCTACCGCGAGCAACTCGCCGCCCGCCGCCTGGAGCGCGAGGCCGCCGCAGACGCGGACTGGGCGGGCCGGCACGGCATCGCCTGGACCGCCTGACCCCCGAGGAGACCACCGTGCCCACCACCCACCCCGACACCACGATCCGCGACCACACCCCGACCACCATCCCGGGCCGCCCGGACCCCTGGGGCCCGCCCGTCTGCCACTGCGGCGGCTGGTGGCCGTGTGCCCCGCTCACCCAGGCCGCCGAGGTCACCCCGATCGGCGGCGGCTGGAGCATCACCCCGCGGTGAACGCCCTGGCCGTCCTCGCCGCCACCGCGCCGGTCGCCGTCGCCGGCCTGGCCGTCCTCGGCCGCAGCCCCGCCGGCCCCGCCGGTTCCGACTTCCCCGACACCCGCACCGCCGCCACCCACAGCGGCCTCATCCCCGGGAGCAGCCCCGTGTCCACCCCGCAGCAGCCCTACCTCGACCTCGACGCCGTCCGACGGCGGGCCGACGCCGCGACCCCCGGCCCCTGGCACATCGAGGAAGACCGCCACGACCTCGTGCGCCGGGTCACCGACACCTCCGGCACGCTCGACATCAACCTCGGCTACCTCGGCAACCGCACCCTGGCCGACGCCGAGTTCATCGCCCACGCCCGTACCGACCTGCCCACCCTGATGGACCGGCAGGACTACCTCCGCGCCGCACTCAACGAGACCGCCCTCGGCCGCGCCCACGCCGAAGACGCCGCCGACAGCCTGCGCGCCCGCCTCCACCCCACCCACATCGACGAATACCGCAACGCCCAGGAGCAGCCCGCCAACCCAGCCCCGCTCGACCCCGCCGACGTTCCCCGCCGGCTCGTTGCCGCCGAGGCCCTGATCGACGCCGCCGAGACCCGGCCGCTCACCGCGTGGGAGGCCGAGGAAGTACGCTCGCTCGCCCGCGCGGTCCGCGGCAACATCCGCCGCGAAGCCCAGCTCACCCGCTACGGCAACGCCTGGCGCTCCGCCCGGTACCGCGCCGCGCACCAGCGGTCGGTCCTCGCGGACCACCGAGTCGAGGTCAGCACCCTCCGGGCCCGCATCTCAGCAGTGGAGGCAGCCCTGCACCGCTACGTGGGCTGTGCGTCCACCACCGCGACAGCGCTCCGGGTCGAGGTCGACGCGGCGCTCCACCCGACCACCGGAACTATCCCGCCCCGCTCACCCCACCCCGGCCAGCCCGAGGATCGCACCGCGCCCGCCGCCCGCCCGGCACCCCGCCACCCCACCCCGGCCGCGCTCGACAAAGCCGCCCGCCGCCGCCTCGACCACCTGATCCGACGCGCCTCCCGCGCCCTCGGCCCCGCCGAGCAGACCACCCTGCTGCGCCTGTGGGAGCAGCACCAGGCCGCTGCCGAGCAGGACCGCCGCTCCGCCGCCGGCGCCCGCCAGGCGAGCCTTCGCATCACCGACATGCTGCGCGACGCCCAAGACCAACTCCTCAGCTACCAGGCCGTGTTGGCCCTGATCGCCGAGTACCGGGCGGCGACCGGCGCCCGGCTGCGCCGTACGACCGCCGCGTACGAGTCCACGATCCTGGAGGCCCGCCGGCAGGCCCGCCGCGCCGACTCGACCGCCGCCGTCCTCGGCGAGATCCTCCGCCGCGTGGCCGACCGCTGCGCTGCCACCGACCCGGCGCCCACGGCCAGCGACCTCGCCGCCGAGATCACCTCCCTGGTCTCCCTGCACGCCGTCCTCGACACCGCCGGCATCGACGTGACCGGCGACCTCGCCCCAGCCCGGCTCCGGGCCGCCCTCGACCGAGTTACCGCCCCTACCCCGACCAGCTGACGCCCGTCAACGGCCGCCCGGTACCCCGGGCTGCCCCACCCCGAAGGAGACCGCCGTGGCCTGGACCGAGTACGCCGACTGTCCGGCCTGCGGACGCCCCGTTGCCGTCTACACCCCCCGCCACGGTGACGGCACGATCCGCCTCACCCGCTGGCACAAGACCGCCGACGGCCAGTGGTGCCGCGTCGAGCTGGACATCGGCGACCACGACATCCGCAAGACGCGCCACCCCTGACCCGCCCGCCTGCCGCCCGGCCACCACCGGCCGGGCGGCCCGCACCACCAGGAGGACCACCGTGGCCTGCCAGCTCTGCACCCGCCCCACCGCCGGTCGGCTCTGCACCCCCTGCGGCACCCGCCTCGGCCGCCACCTCGCCGACCTGCCGCCCCTCTACGCCGCCCTCGCCGCCTACCTGCGCCCCTCCGCCCAGGCCGCCGACCGCCTCGGCACCCGCCCCACCACCCCGGCCGACGCCCCCCTGCCCGTCGACCTGGACGTCCTCGACCTCATCGGGCCGGGCGGCGCCGTCACCGTGCTGGAGACGTGGCGCCAGGCCTTGCACGAGGACCTGGAGCTGCACTGGCCCGACCCCTGGGGCCACCCGGACGGCCGCCTGCTGCGCGCCACCCGCGGCCTCCACCAGCACCTCACGTATATCCGTCTGGACTGGCCCGCCGCCGGCGACTGCGCCCGCGAGGTCCACCAGCTGCACGCCGCGGCCACCCGCCACGTCGCCCCCACCGACCGCCCCACCGACCGCCCCACCGTCGTCGGCCACCACCCCGACCCGGCCCGCCCCGGCGACGCCCCGTGCGGCGGCCGCCTCGAACTCCCTCGCGGCTCCTCCGCGCTGCGCTGCGCCCGGTGTCACGAGACGTGGGGCCCGCTCCAGTGGCTCACGCTGCGCCGCGCCCTCGAACGCGCCCGCGCCCGCGCGGCCGACCAGCCCGCCGCCTGACCCTCGTTGACACCGCTCACCCCCGGCAGGGTGAGCGCCACCACCACCCGGAGTGCCCTCACATGACCACGCTCACCATCGGCGGCGTCTACGCCGCCACGCTCACCGGCCTCGCCGGCCCCTGGACCATCCACGGCCACGCGACCATCTGGTCCGCCACCGACACCCCGGCCGGCACGCTTCTGCTCCTGGAGATCACCGACGCCCCCGGGCCGACCATGGTCGGCGCCGCCGCCCACCACACCACCTACGCCGCCGGCATAGTGAGCCGGCTCCCCGACGGCCGCCGCCAGCTGGTGGGCCCCATCACCCCGCAGCCCGGCCCCACCCTCATCGGCCTCGGATGGACCACCCGCACCCACCGCGACCCCGCCGACGCCGCCCACCACATCGAGATGGCCGACAAGGCCCTCGCCGACTGGACGCCCCTCCCCGCCGGCGGCTCACCCCTGGACGTGAGCGCCCTCCCCCACCTCGCCCGCGCCGCCGCCCGCTCCGCCGAGCTGCGCACCGTCGAGGGTGAGCGCGACGACCTGGTCCGCCGGCTGCGCGCGGGCGGCGTCGCCCGGGACCTCGTCGCCGAGATCGACGGCCGTGACCCGTCCCGCATCACGCAGCTCTGCCGCCCGTCCGCCGGCCGTGCCAAGGTGGACGCATGAGCATGCTGAACCTCGGCCTCATCGCGTCCGCGTGGAGTACGGGCCTCCGGGCCGCCGTCGACGAGGAATGGCAGCGCGAACGGCTCCGCTCCACGGCACAGGCGCTCGGCCTCACACCGGAGCGGGCGGACGCCCTGCTCCTCCAGGCGCAGGGCCTGCGGGCCGGCAGCAGCCCGTCCGCCGAGGACTTCGCCGCCGCCCGGTCGCTGATCACGATCGAGGCCATGGGACCAGCACCCACCCACCCCGACCCCCTCTCGCGTCTCGCCCGGCGGGACCCCGAGTGACGACCGGCCCCCGGACCCGCGTCCCGCCCCCCGGCCGGATCACCCGCGCCCAGCTGGAGGCGCTCGGCGTGCCCGCCGAGACCGTCCGCACTTGGGTGCACCGCAGCCGCCTGGCCCGGGTCGGCGGATCCCCGCGGTACCCCGAGTACGACGCCACCCAGGCCCTCGCCCTCGTCGAGGCCTGGCGGCCCCGAAAGCCCGCTTGACGGGTCCGGTCACCCAATGCAACGATCTTGGCACCACCCGTCTGTCCACAGCGCGGGTGACGACTTCGAGAGGCCTCCGGCACCCGCCGGGGGCCTCTCGCCATTCCCGGAGGATGTCCATGGTCTGGACCCTGCACGAAGGAGACGCGCTCACCACCCTCGGCACCATCCCGAGCGCCACCATCGACGCCATCATCACCGACCCGCCCTACAACTCCGGCGGGCTCACCCCCCGCCAGACCACCGGCGACACCGCCCGCGGCAAGTACGTCAACGGCAGCGCGAAGCACGACCTGCCGGACTTCGACGGCGACCAGCGCGACCAGCACGGCTACCTCGCCTGGCTGTCGCTGATCCTCGCCGAGTGCTACCGCACCGCCGTCCACGCCGCCCCGCTGCTGGTCTTCTCGGACTGGCGGCAGGTGCCCACCACCTCCGACGCGATCCAGGCGGCCGGCTGGACCTGGCGCGGCATCGTCCCCTGGCACAAGCCCATTGCGCGCCCCGCCCGCGGCGGCTTTCAGCGGGCGTGCGAGTACGTGCTGTGGGCGACCAAGGGGCCCGTCGACACCGCCCGCAACCCCATCTTCCTCGGCGGTCTGTTCAGCGCGAGCCAGCCCCGCGGCAGCGCCCGCGAGCACATCACCCAGAAGCCCGACTCGCTGATGACCGAGCTGGTCCGCGTCGCCGCCCCGGGCGGCGTCGTGCTGGATCCCTTCACCGGGTCCGGTTCCACCGGCGTCGCCGCGCTGCTCTCCGGCCGCCGCTTCGTCGGCATCGAGGCCTCGCCCGCGTACGCCGACGTCGCCCGCCGGCGCCTCACCCTCGCCGCCACGAAAGCGGCTCCGGCCTGACCTGGGGAGGTGGCGACGGTGCTCCCGTCAGGACTTCAGACCGTCACCTTGCACGGCCGCCTCACCAGCCCGGCCGGCGCCCGGGGCCGCGGCCGCGTCACGCTCACTCCCGCGCCGGCCCGCATCACCAGCGCCGCCCACGGCGTGATCGTCCTCGGCAGCGACAGCGTCACCCCCGACGCCGACGGCGCCTGGTCGATCACCGTGCTGGCGACCGACGCCGCCGACTGCACCCCGACCGGCTGGACCTACACCCTGACCGAGGCCCCGATCGGCGCCCCACCCCGCGCCTACCCGATCAGCCTGCCCGCCGCCGCCCCGGACGTCGACCTCGCCGACATAGCCCCCACCACCCCGGCCGCCGGCGACTACGTCGTCGTCACCGGACCGCCCGGACCGGCCGGCCCCCAGGGCCCGCCCGGTGCCCAGGGCGAGCGCGGGCCCACTGGCGACACCGGCCCGGCCGGCCTCCAGGGCCCGAAGGGCGACCCCGGCCCGCAAGGCACACCAGGCGCCACCGGCGCCACGGGAGCAACCGGCCCGCAGGGCCCACCCGGGTGGGGCACCCAGGCCGACTACGACGCCCTCGCCGCCCGGGTCGTCGCCCTGGAAACCGCCGTCGCCTCCTTCAACAGCCTCTTCACCGACCTCGCCAACCGCGTCGGTGGCCAGTTCGGGTTGGAGAACCGTATGACGTCCGCCGAGAACCGCATCACCACACTGGAGGCCGCACCGTGACGACCACCCCCACCCCCAACGTCCTCTCCCGCCACCGCGCCCCCACGTCGCCCGCCGCGACGGCCACGACCGCCGCCGTACTCCTCTCCTACCGCAACGAACTCCTCGCCGGCGGCGTCCCCACGCCCGTCGCCGACGAGCTGGTCCTCGCCGCCGGCCGCACCGTCGTACACACCAACGGCCTCACCGCCGCCCCGCAGAACGGCATCACGGTGTCCCTCGCCCCCGCCGACACTGCCACCGGCTCGTGCCGCTGCGCCCGGTCCCGCAACACCGAGGGACGGTGACCATGTCCGGCTTCCCGTCCTCCATCACCCACGCCCAGAAGCTGGCGGCCGTGCGCGCCCTCGGCCTGGACCCGCTCCTCGTCAAGGACATCGCCTTCGACGCAACGGAGGGCGTCCTCGTCACGGTGTTCGTGCGCGACAGCAAGGGCCGCATCATCGTCCAGGGGCGCGACCAGGCGGCCGAGGCCACCCTGGTCATCCCCTACGCCGACGAGCCGCCCGTCCGCCGCCACGTCGGCACCTACGGCGACCCGGCCGCCACGATCCCCGGGGAGTGAGCCGTGCCCGACACCGCCCGCTACTCCGTGACCAGCCGGGTCGGCCATCGCGCGGTCGCCTACCGCGAGCCGCTGGCCGACCCGTTCGTCCGGCACACCATCGTGATCGGCTGGCCGGACCTGCTGCGCGGCCTGCTGCGCCGCCGCCTGGAGGTCACCGTCACCGTGGACGGCGACCGCGACGCCATCAGGCACGTGCTCAACCTGCCGACTCCGGAGAGGAACTGACCATGCCGGACCCGCGCCCGACCCCGGCCAGCCCGGTCTCCGAACTCGGGGCCATGGCCATCCAGATGCACGAGCTGTTCACCGAGTACCAGGCGGCTGGCTTCACCCGCCCCGAGGCCCTGGAGCTGGTGAAGGCCCTGCTGGTCGCGCAGGTGCGCCGTGCCCAGTAGGGCCCCCCGTCGCTGCACCACCCCCGGGTGCCCCGGCGACGCCACACCAGGCACCCGCACCGGCAAGTGCCCCCCCTGCGCCCAGGCAGCCCCCCGGGTGCACCGCCCCTCCTCCACCGCCCAGGGCTACGGCTCCCGGCACCGCGACCGCTTCCGCGCCGCCGTGCTGCGCCGTGACCCGCGGTGCGTGCTGTGCAGAACGGTGCCAGCCACGGAGGCCGACCACTACCCGCTGAGCCGCCGCGAGCTGGTGCAGCGCGGTCTGGACCCCGACGACCCGCAGCACGGCCGAGGCCTGTGCAAGCGCTGCCACAGCCGCGAGACGGCCGAGCACCAGCCCGGCGGCTGGGCCGCCCAGCCCGGGCCGGCCTACTGACCGGTGCGCGCGCCCTCTGACCTCGTGACCGTCGGTCATCGGGGTAGGGGGCGTCGAATTTCTGGGGTGGGGCCCCGGCGAACGCGGGGGGGAAGCCGCTCTCTCGCCCACGAGTTTTCGGATCCGCCGTACCGGGCCCCTTCCGCCACGCTGTGTGACTGCCCCAGGGGCCGCCTCACCCACCGCCACCACCCGGCCTGCCCGGCCGCCGCCCACCGGCCGGCCACCGGGCGGGCCGGGCCTCTGAGAGGAGGAGCCCATGGGCAAGCGAGGGCCGGCGCCCAGGCCGACCGCGCTGAAGCTGCTGCACGGCGTCGACAAGCACAACCCCGGCCGGGTCAACAAGGCCGAGCCGCAGCCCGCAGCCGAGGCGATCGAGCCGCCGGTGTGGCTGTCCGACCAGGCCGTCGAGGTCTGGGACCGCTACGCCCCCGACCTCATCGACAAGGGGGTCCTGACCGCCTGGGACGTCGAGGCGATGGCCTGCTGGTGCGACGCGGTGATTCGCCGCCGCGACGCCGCCGGCCACGTCGAGCGCGAGGGCGCCGTCGTCGAGTCCGACGTCTTCAACAAGAACGGCGACGTGTCCGGGACCCGGCTCGGCAAGAACCCGTGGCTGCTGGCGCTCGACGCCGCCGACGCCCAGGTCGCCCGCTACGGGGCCCGCTTCGGGCTGACACCGTCGGACCGCTCGCAGCTGTCTATCGGCGCGGACACGGGCCTCGGCGCGGAACGCCTGCTGTCCTGACCGGCCCGGGACGGGAGGGGTGATGGCCGCACCCACCACCACCTCCTCCCGCCCCGCCCGCCGCACCACCACGACCAGGCCGCCGTCCTCCGCGCGGCCGCGCCGCCGCGCGCTGCGCCCGGACCCCAACCGGCGCTGGCGCCCCGCCTCGCGCAAGGGCGGGCCGTGCGGCTACACCCTCGACGGCAAGACCTGCGCGAAGCGTGGCGCGCACTACTGTGAGCCGCGCGCCGACCGCGTCGTCAAGTTCTTCGCCGAGCTGCTCGTCCACCCCGCCGGCGCCCTCGCCAACACCCGCTTCGAGCTGGCGGACTGGCAGGAGTACGAGGTCATCCGGCCCCTGTTCGGCGAGGTCCACTGGTCCGACCAGTGGGGCCGGTACGTGCGCCGCTACACGCGCGCGAGCCTGGTCATGGCGAGGAAGAACGGCAAGAGCGCGCTCCTGTCGGGCATCCTTCTGTACCTGCTCGTCGGCGACGGCGAGGAGTCCGCCGAGGTCTACGGCGCCGCCGCCAACACCCGCCAGGCGTCGAAGGTGTTCGAGCCGTGCGTCAAGATGGTGCGCAAGTCACCGGTTCTGGCGCGGCGGCTCCAGCACATCAAGAACGCGCGGCGCCTGGTCGACGAGCAGAGCGGCTCCCACTACGAGGTCATCCCGTCCGACGCGGACGTCGAACTCGGCCACAGCCCGCACGCGTTCTGCCTGGACGAGGTGCTCAGCCAGCCGGACGGCTCGCTGTGGGAAGCGATGTCCACGGCGACCGGCGCGCGCACGCAGCCGCTACTGCTCGCCATCACCACCGAGACGAAGGACGGCGCGTCGTTCGGCTCGGAGATGATCGACGAGGCCGACCGCGTCCTTGAGCAGCCGGAGCGGGCGCCCCACCACTTCGTGTTCGTCCGCAAGACCCCCCGCACCCAGGAGGAGCTGGACCGGCTCCACAGGCTGTTCCCCGGCCGGCCGGACCTGCCGGTCTCCCTGGACATCTGGGACGAGGCCAACTGGTACTGGGCCAACCCGGCGCTCGGCACCTTCCTGAGCCTGGCCGCGCTGCGCCAGGACGCCGTCGAGGCCAAGCTCAAGCCTGCGGCGGAGGCCGGCTTCCGACAGTTCCGCCTCAACCAACGCGTCAGCCTCACCTCGCGGTGGATCCACATGGACCTGTGGAACGCCCGTATCGGCGAGGCCGGGGCGGCGCCGGGCCCGGACTGGATCGCCGAGCGCCTGGCCGGGCAGCGCTGCTGGGGCGGCCTCGACCTGTCCAGCAAGCTCGACATGACCTCCTTCGCACTGGTCTTCCCCGGCGGCGAGGTGTCCTGGCGGTTCTGGATCCCCGAGAGCGTGGTGCCCACCCTCGACGACCACACCGGCGGCCTGGTCGGCGAGTGGTGCGACGACGGGTGGATCACCACCACCGAGGGCGACACCATCGACTACGACCGCATCTACGACGACATCGAGGCCGACCACCGCCGCTACGGCATCGTCGACATCACCTACGACAAGTGGAGCGGCGAGCCGGTCCGGCAGGAGATCGTCAAGCGGACCCGGCTCAAGATGGTGGAGTCCGACACCACCTACCTGCGGATGACCCCGCCCATGTCCGAGCTCGAACGCCGCCTCAAGGCCGACGAGCTCATCCACTTCGGCCACCCCGTCGCCCGGTGGATGGCCGACGTCGTCGAGTGCAAGCGCCCGCGCGACGACCCGGACCGCATGCGCCCGGTCAAGCCCGACCGCTCCAAGACCGGCAAGCGCATCGACGGCATCCCCGCCCTGCTGTTCGCCCTGGACGGCGCGCTGCGCGGCATGCCCGCCCCGTCCGTGTACGAGTCCCGCGGCCTCGCGGGCTGACCCCGAAAGGAGGCGGCCCGTGGACCTGTGGGACTGGCTCGCCCTCGCCGGCCTCGCCCTGCTCGGCGCCGGCCTCGCCCTGCTCGCACCCTGGCTCGGCCTCGCCGTCACCGGCGCCCTGCTCGCCACCGCCGGCATCGTCGGCGGCACCCACGCCGAACGCGCCGCCCAGCGCGACCAGCGCGCGACGGGGGGCCGGCGATGGGACTGATCCGCTCGGCCGCCCGCGGCCGCACCGGCGACACCTCCGGCCTCGCCCAGCCCGACCGCTGGCTGGAGGACTGGTTCGCCGGCGCCCGCTCCGCCTCCGGCATCCACGTCACCCCGAGCACGGCCATGCACTACAGCGCCTGGTTCGCCGGCGTGCGCGTCATCAGCGAGGACGTCGGCTCCCTGCCGCTGCACCTCTACGAGCGCCTGGAGCGCGGCAAGGACCGCGCCCGCGCGCACTCCCTCTACCGGGTCCTGCGCCACCAGGCCAACCCCATGATGTCCTCGCAGGCCCTGCGCGAGACGCTCACCCACCACGCCGTCACCTGGGGCAACGGCGTCGCCCAGCTCGTCACCCACCCGCGTACCGGCGTGATCGAGGAGATCTGGCCGCTGCGCCCGGACCGGCTGCGCATCTGCACCAAGCGCCTCGGCGGCGGCCGCTTCACCCGCGTCTACCAGTACCGCGACGACGTCAACGGCATCGAGGCGACGCTGATGCCGGACGAGGTCCTGCACGTGGCCGGCCTCGGGTTCGACGGCGTGCGTGGCTACCCCGTGGTGGAGCTCGCCGCCAACAGCATCGGCCTCGGCCTGGCCACGGAGACGCACGGCAGCAAGGTCTTCAGCAACGGGTCGGCGCCGGGCGGTGCGCTCACCCACCCCGGCATCCTCAGCCCCGAGGCCCGCAAGCGCATGGCCGCGGACTGGGAGGACATCCACCGCTCGATCGACAACGCGCACCGGGTGGCGATCCTGGAGGAGGGCGTCACCTGGGCACAGGTCGGCATGCCCAACGACTCCGCGCAGTTCCTGGAGACCCGCAAGCTCCAGGTGACCGAGATGGTCCGCTGGCTGCGCCTGCCGAGCCACAAGGTGTCCGACCTGGAGCGTGCCACCTTCAGCAACATCGAGCAGCAGCAACTCGACTACGTCAGCAGCGCGTTGCGCACGTGGCTGGAGCGGTGGGAGAACGCCATCTTCACCCAGCTGCTCACCAGCAGCGAGCGGGAGCGGTACTTCGCCGAGCACCTGGTCGACGTCCTGCTGCGCGGCGACACCCTCACCCGCTACCAGGCGTACGCGGTCGGCCGGAACAACGGCTGGCTCAGTGCGAACGACGTCCGGGAGAAGGAGAACGAGAACCCGGTGCCCGGCGGGGACACGTACTTGGTGCCGCTCAACATGGTGCCGGCCGACCAGGCGGCCGCGCCCGCCGCGCCGGACCCGGCCCGGGCGGCGACCTCCGCGCGCGGGCACCGGTCGGCGGCCGCCCGCCGGCGGATCGCCGAGCGGTACGCGCCGCGCATCGCGGCCGCGGACGCCGAGCTCGTCGAGCTGGAGACCACGCACGTCACCAAGCTCGCCGCCGAGCACCTGCCCGCCCCCGACGGAGAGGACGACGCGCGCGGCCGGGCCCGGTCGGTGCTCGGGTTCCTCGCCGCGCTCCAGGCGCTCTACGACGGCCTCATCCAGGAGCGCACCCTCGCGAGCTGGTTGCCGATCTTCACGGCGCTCGCGGAGGACATCGCCGAGGAGGCCGCCAAGGAGACGCCCGGCGACGGCCCGGGCGGGCCGGTCGACCTCGCCACCTGGGTCCACGCCTACACCGCCTCCCACGTCGCCTACCGCGTTGCCTCCTCCGTCGGCCAGCTGCGCAAGGTCGTCGAGGCGGCGCCGGCCGATCCGGCCGCCGAGGTCGCCGCCCGGCTCGCGAAGTGGGCCGCGGAGCGGCCCGGCCAGCTGTCGAAGTGGCAGACCTCCCAACTCCCCAACGCCGCGGCCCGCGAGGTGTGGCGCGAGCACGGCGTCGAGCGGCTGGTGTGGAACACGTCCGGCTCCAGCGACTGCCCGTTCTGCGAGCGCATGGACGGGCGCACCGTCGCGATCGACCGGCCGTTCGCCGCGGCCGGCAGCAAGGTCACCGGCGACGGCGAGGGCGACGACGCGCCGCAGCTCGACGTCCACCGCGACCTCCACCACCCGCCCCTGCACCCGGGCTGCGACTGCCAGATGGACCCCGACTGACCAGGAGACCCCGATGTCCCGCCACTACCTGCGCGGCTACGCCGTGCGCGCCGCCGACGGTTCGGCGGAGAGCGGTCCGATCCCCTTCGTCCTGGCGACCGCCGGCCGTAAGGCGGACGGCATCGACCTGCGCATGGACACCCTCGACCTCGCCCGCTACCTCAGCAACCCGGTGCTCGGCTACGGGCACGCGTACTGGGGGAGGGACGGCCTGCCGATCGGCCGCGTCGTCGACCCCCGGGTCGACGACGACCGGCTCCTCGGCCGCCTGGAGTTCGACCCGGACGACGAGTTCGCCGTCACCGTCGAACGCAAGATCCGGGCCGGCTTCCTCAACGCCGTGTCGGTCGGGTTCGACGCGTTCGACATCGAGGCCGGCGTCCCGCGCAGGTGGGAGCTGTTCGAGACCAGCGTCGTGCCGATGCCGATGGACCCGGACGCCGTCCAGGACGCCGAGGGCCGCGCCCTCGCCCGCGCCCTCGGTGGCCTGCGCGCCGGCAAGGTCCTGTCCGCGAAGAACAAGACCCTCCTCCAGGACGCCATCGAGGCGCTCACCGCCCTTATGGACGCCGCCGCCGAGGAGCCCGGCGCCGACGACACCGGCGACGGCCGCAGCGTCGACCCGGCCTACGCACACCGCCTCGCCCGCCTCCGGCTCTGACCCCACCCCCGCACCACCCACCGAAAGGACACACCCGTGCCCGACACCATCCGTGACCTGCGCGAGCGCCGTACCCAGCTCGGCGCCCAGGCCCAGGCCATCCTCGACGACGCGCGCACCGCCGGCCGCGCCATGACCGGCGAGGAAGAGCAGAAGTTCGACCGCCTCCTCGACGAGCGCGACAGCCTCGACGCCACCATCACCCGCGCCGAGCGGCTGCGCGAGGACGACCGCGCCGACGCCGCCCGCACCGCCACCGACGACACCGGCACCGGCACCGGTGGCGACGCCGAGCTCCAGGAACGCGCCTGGAACTCCTACCTCGTCGGCGGCCGCGCCGCGCTCACCCCCGAGCACGCCCGCGCCCTCAACATGGGCAGCGACCCCGAGGGCGGCTTCCTGCTCGCCCCGCAGGACTTCGTCACCAAGCTGCTCCAGGCCGTCGACGACCAGGTCCACATCCGCGGCCTCGCCACCGTCCAGACCATCACCACCGCCGAATCCCTCGGCGTGCCGACCCTCGACACCGACCTCGGCGACGCCGACTGGACGAGCGAGGTCGGCACCGGCACCCAGGACGACGCGCTGCGCTTCGGCCGCCGCGAGATGCGCCCCCACCCCCTCGCCAAACGCGTCAAGACCTCGCGCACCCTGCTGCGCCGGGCCGCGATCAGCCCCGAGACCATCGTCCGCGAGCGCCTCGCCTACCGGTTCGGCGTGACGCAGGAGCGCGCGTTCATGACGGGCGACGGCAACCAAAAGCCCCTCGGGCTGTTCACCGCCTCGGCGGACGGCATCCCGACGTCGCGCGACGTCTCCACCGGCGCGGCCACCGGGTTCACCGGCGACGGCCTGATCGACGCCAAGTACACCCTGAAGGAGGCGTACTGGCCGAAGGCCCGATGGGCCTTCCACCGCGACGCGATCCGCCGCATCCGCAAGCTGCGCGACGACACCGGCGGCGCCGGCCAGGGCAACTACCTCTGGCAGCCGGGCCTGACCGCCGACCGCCCGGACACCATCCTCGAACTCCCCTACCTCGTCTCCGAGTGGGCCCCGAACACCTTCACGAGCGGCCAGTACGTCGGCATCCTCGGCGACTTCTCCTACTACTGGATCCTCGACGTCCTCGCCCTTGAGGTGCAGCGCCTCAACGAGCTGTACGCCGAGGCCAACCAGGTCGGCTTCATCGGCCGCCTGGAGGTCGACGGCATGCCCGTCCTCGCCGAGGCCTTCGTCCGCCTCAAGACCGCCTGAGCCCGAGGAGCCCACCGTGCGTACCGACATCGTCAACCACGCCGACCCGGCGCCGAGCCTCGCGCCGGCCGCCCGCACCGCGTCCGCCAACGGGACCGGCGTCGACCTCGCCAACTACGACGCCGCCGCCGTGCTGGTGGTCGCCGGGGCGTGGACCGACGGCACCCACACCTACGAGCTCCAGGACTCGGACGACAACGCCGCGTTCACGGCCGTGGCCGACGCCTACCTCGACGGCGCCGAGCCGGTCGTCTCCAGCGCCGGCACCGCCTCCCAGGTCTACAAGATCGGCTACAAGGGCGTGCGCCGCTACCTGCGCGTCGCGGTCACCGTCGCCGGCGCCACCACCGGCGCCGTCGGCGCCGCCGTCATCGTGCGCGGCAAGCCGCGGGTGAAGCCGTGAGCAGCGACCGCATCACGATGCTCACGCTGGCCGCCTCGCCCGAGGGCACCCTGGAGCCCGGCCGCACCTACCGCGTGCCCGAGGACGTCGCCGTGCCCCGGGCGCTGGAGCTGGTGGAGGGCGGCTACGCCGTCCTCGCCGGCGGCACCCTCACCACGGCCGCGCCGCTCATCGACGACGGCCCGCCGCCGCTCGTCGTCCCGCCGCTCGACGCCGCCGGCACCCCCGTGCCGTCCGGGGCGGCGGGCGGCGACACCGGCTCGGCCGCCGAGCAGGCGCCGCCCGCGCTGAAGGGGATGACCGTCGAGCAGCTACGCGCCTACGCCACCGAGAACGACATCGACCTCGCCGGGGCCACGAAGAAGGCCGAGATCCTCGCCGCCATCGAGGCCGCCGAGACCGGCGACGGCGGCGGGGGCTGACCGTGCCCTACGCCATCGCGGACGAGCTGCGCCTGCTCGTCCGGCCGGACGGCGCCTTCACCGCGGATGAGGCCGCGCTCGCCGATCTCCTCCTCGACCTGGCGGCCGGCGCCGTCGAGGAGGAGACCGGCCAGAGCCTGGAACACTCCACCGACGCCGTCCTGCTCGACAGCACCGGCGGCGTGCGGCTGGTCCTGCCGCGCTGGCCCGTCACTGCGGTGTCCGCCGTCACCCTCACCAACAGCGGCACCACCCTGGTCGCCGGCACCGACTACACCTGGTCGGCGGCCGGCATCCTCTACCGGCGTGGAGCCTGCTGGCCACACGGCCCCCGCGCGGTCGATGCCCTCGTCAGCGCCGGCCATGCCCCCGTCCCGCGCGGCGTACGCGCGATCGTGCTGCGCCTCGCGAAGGCGGCGATGCTGACGCCCGGCGTCCTCTCCCAGGAGACTCTCGGGGATCACTCCGTCACCTACGCCTCCCCGGAGGAGGCCGGCATGGTGCTCACCGAGGCCGACCGGCGGACGCTGTCCGCCTACCGGGCCCGCACATGATCGGCGTTGCCCACAAGCTCAACCGCACGCTGGAGGTGTGGCGGCCGCACACCGAGCCGGACGGCCTGGGCGGCCAGCGCACCACCCTGCTGCACGTCGGCGAGGTGCGCGCCAAGGTCGACCAGCCCTCGGCCGGTGACCGGCTCGTCGCCGCGCAGAGCGGCGGCCGCCACACCCACACCGTCTACCTGCTGCCCGACGCCGACGTCGCCCGCGGTGACGAGCTGCGCGGCGCCGGTCAGACCCTCACCGTCCACCACGTCACCGGCCCGTCCTCGCCGAACTACCGGCGGGCCGAGGCCGAGCTGACGCAGTCCGAAGGAGTGCCGTAGATGGCCGCCCTCACCCTGACCGTCGTGCCGATCGCCGGCGGTGCCTCCCAGACCGACAACCTGGTCGCCGCGTCGGCCGGCGGCGACACCGCCCCCACCGGCCCCGGCCGCTTCCTGGTCGTGAAGAACGCCGATGCGTCCTCGCACACCGTGACGGTGTCCACCCCCGGCACCGTCAACGGCCTCGCCGTCGCCGACGCCACCGTCACCGTCCCGGCCGGGAAGACCAGCCAGATCCCCCTCGCCGGAGTCTTCGCCGGCCCCACCGCCCGCCGCGCGAACATCACCTACGACGCCGTCACCAGCCTCACGGTGGGCGCGTTCGAGCTGGGGACCTGACCATGGCGCGCGGCCGCCGCCCGGCCGGCGGCGGGGCCCGCAGCGGCCTCACCGTCCAGATCCACGGCCTGGAGCGCCTCGTCGAACAGCTCGAAGCGATGCCCGAGCGGGTCCAGGCCGCGCTGCGGCGCGTCGTCAAGGAGTCCGCCGAGGACGTCCAGCGCGAGACCCTGCTCAACGTCCGCAAGGACACCGGGTTCCTCCAGAGGGCCCTCGACATCCGCTACAGCAGCAACAGCCTCAAGGCCGAGGTCGGCTGGTTCAACCGCGACTCGTACTACGCCGCGTTCCACGAGTTCGGCACCAAGTCGATCAGCGCCAAGCCCGCGCTCGGCCCGGCCATCGAGGGCGAGCGCAACAGGATCAGGGACCGCGTGATCGCCGAGGTCAACAAGGAACTCCAGCAGCTCGGCGGCGGCAGGTGAGCGCGGCCGCCGCCCCGATGGCACCCCTTCAGGCCGCCGTCTACACGCAGCTCACCACCGACGCCGAGCTGCGGGCCATGGTCACGGGCGTCTACGACTACGTCCCCGAGGGCACCGCGTACCCGTACGTCGTGATCGGCGAGGCGATCGAGACGCCCGACAACCGGCACCACGGGTTCGGCCGGCAGACCGTGCTCACGCTCCACATCTGGTCGCAGTACCGCGGGTACAGCGAGGCCCTGGCCATCGGCGCCCGGGCCATGGCCGTCCTCGACCACCAGCCGCTCACCATCAGCGGACTCCACCACGTCAGCACCCGGTACGAGATGGGCCAGACCCTGACCGACCCCGAGCCGCCGGGCGACATCCGGCACCTGGTCCAGCGCTACCGCATCACCACCGAACAGCCCACCGGCTGATCCCGACCACCTGGAGGTACCCATGGCCGGCATCGACGGCTTCGGCACCAAGCTCCGCCGGGGCGACGGAGCCACGCCCCAGACCTTCACCGACATCGCCGAGCTCACCAGCATCGGCGCGCCGACCCTCGCCCGCGACACCTACGAGGTCACCACCCACGGCAGCCCCGAGCAGTGGCGCGAGTTCATCGGCGGCCTCAAGGACGGCGGCGACGTGTCCGGCGACGTCAACTACATGCCGAGCGCCCACGACTTCCTCGTCGCCGACTTCGACGACAAGGAGCCCCGCGACTACCAGATCGTGTTCCCCGACCTCGAGCAGACCACCTGGACGTTCAAGGCGATCCTCAACAAGTTCGAGCCCAGCGCGCCGTTCGACGACAAGCTCACGGCGTCGCTGGGCTGGAAGGTCTCCGGCAAACCGACCCTGTCCTGACCCCACCATCCCCGCCCGACCACCCGAAGGAGAGCGCTGTGGCGCTGCTGAGCAAGGACCAGATCAAGACCGCCGACGACCTCGGCTACGAGGACGTCCCCGTGCCGGAGTGGGGCGGCGAGGTACGCGTGCGCGGCCTGTCCGGCGCCGAACGGGAGCGGTGGGAGCAGTCGATGCTCGTCGCCGGCCCGAACGGCACCCGGGTGCAGCGCCCGGGCGCGACCGACAACCGGGCCCGCCTGCTGGTGATGTGCCTCGTCGACGAGGCCGGTGAGCTGCTGTACACCGAGGCCGACATCAAGGACCTCAACCAGAAGAGCGCGGCCGCGCTGGACCGGCTGTTCGACGTCGCCCGGCGCCTGTCCCGCCTCGGCAAGAACGAGGCGGAGGAGGCCCAGGGAAACTCGAACGCCGCCCAGAGCGGCAATTCCACTTCCGCCTAGCGCTCGCCCTCGGCTGCACCGTCGCCGAGCTCCTTCAGCGCATCAGCAGCGCCGAGCTCACGGACTGGATGGCCTACGAGCGCCTCACCGGCCCCATCGGTCCGGAGCGCGGTGACGTCCTGCACGGCGTGCTGACCGCCGTCGTCCACAACACCGCGGCCAGGCGCAAGCGCGAGCCGCGCGACTTCATCCCGCGGTGGGCCGGCCGGGCCAGGCGCCAGACCTGGCAGGAGATGCTCGCCGCCGTCAAGGCCGCCAACCGCACGCTCGGCGGTGTGGACAAGCGCACCCGAAAGGAGGGCTGACCCATGGCCACCCTGGAGGAACTGCAAGTCGCCGTGTCGATGGACGCCGACAGCCTCGGTGCGGACGCCGAGCGCGGCGCCAGCAAGGTGCAGTCCGCGCTCGGCGGCATCGCGGCCGCCGGCGCCGGCCTCGCCGTCGGCGGCGCGTTCGCGCTGGCGCTCGACAGCGCCATGGACATCTCGTCCACCACCACCAGCTTCGAGACCGAGCTGGGGCTGACGAAGGAGGCCGCCGCCGAGGCCGGCAGGTCCGCCTCGGCAGTGTTCAGCGCAGGGTTCGGCGAGTCGCTGGAGGAGGTGCAGGAGGGGCTGGTGGCCGTGCGCGGATCCATGTCCGACATGGCCGACGCCTCCGAGACCGACCTCCAGCGGGTCACCAAGGAAGCCCTCGCGCTGTCCAAAACCTTCAAGTTCGACATCGCGGAGTCGACCGACGCCGCCGGCAACCTGGTCAAGCTCGGCCTCGTCAAATCCTCCGAGGAGGCCTTCGACCTCATGACCGTCGCGGCCCAGAACATGGGGCCCAAGCTGAGAGAGGAGATCCCCGCACTCACGTCCGAGTACGGTGAGTTCTTCCACCAGCTCGGCTTCGATGGACCGGCGATGTTCGGCATTCTCACCCAGGCGGCCAAGAACCCCGCGTTCGAACTGGACAAGCTCGGCGACGCCTTCAAGGAGTTCTCGCTCCGAATCGCCGATACTGCCGCCGTGGAGGAGCCCCTTAAAGGCCTCGGGCTGGACGTTCTAGAAATTCAGAAGCTGATCAACAGCGGGCAAGGTGCCACCGCATTCGACCAGGTTACCCAGGCGCTGCGGGAAGTCGAGGACCAGACCACCCGCACGACCGCCCAGGCCGCGCTTTTCGGCGGCCCGGGCGAGGACATGGGCAACAGCCTGTTGCTGATCGACGCCGCCGGCGCGGCAGCCTCCGGCGGGCTGGAGGACGCGGCCGGCGCCGCCAACAAGGTAGCAACCAGTCTGGCCGCCAGCCCCGCGCAGCAGTGGGATGCGGTGATGCGCACCCTGTCCACGACCCTCGGCCAGACCCTCGCACCTGCGATCACCTGGGTCTCCGACCTTCTCCAGAAGAACCCCGAGTTGCTGAACGCGATCACGCCGGTAGTGCTGGCGCTGGTCGCCGCGCTCGCCGTCTGGGCGGCCGTCCAGTGGGTGCTCAACAGCGCGCTGCTGGCCAACCCGCTGACGTGGATCGTCCTCGGGATCGTCGCACTGGTCGCGGCCATTGTCGTGATCGCCACGAAAACCACATGGTTTCAGGACCTCTGGAAAGGTGCGATGGACGGAATTTCCGCCGCCTGGAACTGGACATGGAATCTCCTGAAAGCCGGATGGGATCTCCTGGCCAATCTTTTTCTCAACTGGACCGGGCCCGGCTTGGTGATCAAGCACTGGGAGACGATTAAATCCGCTTTCTCCATGGCGGTGAACTGGGTATCGGGTGTCGTCAAAAGCGGCATGGAAATGGTCGGCGGCTGGTTCAACACGCTCGGCGCGATCCCCGGCCGGGTGGGCGCCTGGTTCGGCGACATCGGCGACAAGATCGCAGCGCCCTTCCGGGCCGGTTTCGCCGCAGTCGCGAGGTTCTGGAACTCCACGATCGGCGGCTTCACCTTCTCCATCCCGTCGTGGGTGCCCGTGGTCGGCGGCAAGTCATGGAGCATCCCTGACATCCCGATGCTCGCGCAGGGCGGCATCGTGCCCTCCACCCCCGGCGGCATGCTCGCCCTCGTCGGCGAGGGCGGCCAGGACGAGGCCGTCCTGCCCCTCGACCGGCTCGACGGCATGCTCGCCTCCGTCGCCGGAGCCGCGCAGTCCGGCGGCGACCGCGGCCCCGCCCGTGTCGTCCTCGACGTCACCGGCGCCGACGGCCTGTTCAAGAAGCTGATCCAGCACATGGTGCGCACGTCCGGCGCCGGCAGCGTCCAACGGCTGCTTGGCTCGTAACCCCGAAGGAGGCGGAGCGCCTTGCCCGATGTGCGTGTCGAGCTGCGGCTCGGCAACACCTGGAACGACATCACCCCGGACGTGCGGGTCGACCCGATCGAGATCACCCACGGACGCGCCGACGAGGGCGCGCGCGTCGAGCCGAGCCGCTGCACCCTCACCCTGGACAACGCCAGCGGCGCCTACGCGCCCCGCAACCCGCGCGGCCGCTACTACGGCCAGATCGGCCGCAACACCCCGCTGCGGGTCTCGGTCGGGGCCGGCGACTCCTACCTCGACGTGCCCGGGACCGCCGGCGGCCGGGCGGCCACACCGGACCACCCCGACCTGCACATCACCGGGGACCTCGACGTCCGCGTGCTGCTGGAGGACGTCTGGGTACTGCCGGGCGACGACATCGAGCGCGTGATCGTCGGCCGGTACGACAACACGGTCAACCCGATCGGCAGGTCCTGGCGGTTCAGCCACATTAACGGCTGGCCGAGGCTGGTGTGGTCGGAGGACGGGACAGCCGGCACCGTCCGGTTCGCGACGCCCGACTTCGTCGTGCCCCGCCCGTCCGGACGGCTGGCCCTGCGTGCCACCCTCGACGTCGACGACGGGGCCGGTGGCTGGACCGCCCGCTGCTACGTCGGAGGCGAGGACCTCACCGGCCCGTGGACGCAGGTCGGCCCCGCCATCACCGGCACCGGAACGACGAGCGTTGCCCCCGCCTCCGGCACGCCGCTGGAGATCGGCCACCAGTCCCGGTACACCGCAGCGGGGGCGGAGCCGATGGCGGGGCGGGTCCGGGCCGTGGAGGTCCGGCGCGGTATCGACGGCCCGCTCGTGGCCGCGCCCGACTTCACCGCCCTGTCCCCCGGAACCCCGGCGTTCGCCGACGGCGCCGGCCGGGCCTGGACAGTCACCGGCGGCGCCCGGGTCGACAACTTCCGCGCGCGGTTCATCGGAGAAGTCGCGGCGTGGTCGACCGTCAGCGACCCGTCCGGGGCGGACATGCGCACCGTCATCGAGGCGGCCGGCCCGATGCGCCGTCTCGGACAGGGCGCCAGCGCCCTCGACTCCACCCTGCGGCGCAGCATCCCGAGCGGGCGGCCGGTGGCGTACTGGCCGATGGAGGACGGCCGGTCGTCGACGCAGGCCGCGTCGCCGATCCCGGGCGTCGGCCCGCTGGAGGCCGTCGACCTGGCGTTCGCGTCGGATTCGGACCTGCCCGGGTCGCGGCCGCTGCCGGTGCTCGGCGAGCATGCGGTGATCCGGGGGACGGTGCCGCGGCCATCCGCCGCGGACTTGGACTTCTGGGAGATCCGCTTCTTGTTCAACCTGGACGCCCTGCCCACGTCCGAGCAGACGTTCCTGGTGTGGACGACGTCGGTCGGCGCGCAGTGGGTGCTGACCCTCAGCGAAGGGTTCCGTCTGTACGTGGTGGACGCAGGCGGCACTGTCGTCTACGACCAGGGCCTGCCCGCCACGGGCGCCACCGGGGGGTGGACGCAGATGCAGATCTGGGTACGCCAGGCCGCGCCCGGTGACATCGAGGGCGCCATCATCTGGTACCGGGTCGGTGGGTCGACGTCGGCCGGCTGGGTGATCACCGCCGACGGAGAGATCGGGTCGGTCTCCGAGGTCAGCACCTGGTTCGGGCCGCTGCTCAAGGGCATGGCAATCGGGCACATCGGTGTGTTCGACAGGGCTGTCGACGTCTACAACCGGGCCGACAACGGGTACGAGGGGAACCGGGCGAGCGAGCGGTTCACGCGGCTGTGCCTGGAGGAAGGCGTGCCGCTCTCCACCGACTGGTCGGACCTCGACGCGGAGACGGCGATGGGCCCGCAGCGGCCGGACACGCTGCTCGATCTCCTGGGCGAGGCCGCCAAGACCGACGGCGGCGTCCTGGCCGACGGCCGGGCGTTCCTCGGGCTCTACTACCGGCCCCGCCACACCGTCTACAACCAGCCCGCGAAGCTCGCGCTCGACTGCCTCGTCCGCGGCGAGGTCGTGGCGCCGCTCGACCCGGTGGAGGACGACCAGGCGGTCCGCAACGACGTCACCGTCACGCGGATCGGCGGCTCGTCGGCGCGGGCGGTCGCCGAGGCCGGCCCCATGTCCGTGCTCCCTCACCCCGAGGGCATCGGACGGTACGACGAGGCCGAGGACTACAGCGTCCACCGGGACGCCCTGCTCGCCGACATGGCGGCATGGCGCCTGCACCTGGGCACCTACGACGGGCCCCGCTACCCGGAGCTGACCGTGAACCTGGCCGCCGGGCCGCACCTCATCCCCGCCGCCACCAGCGTCACCCTGCGCGACCGGATCACGGTGGCGCACCCGCCCGCGCCCGCGCCGCCCGACCAGCTCGACCTCCTCGTCGAGGGTTACACGGAGCTGCTCGGGCCCGGTCCGCAGTGGACGATCACCTACCACTGCTCGCCCGGCGCGCCGTGGCAGGTCGCGGAGACCGATCACCCCAGCCTCTGCCTCGCCGACACGGCCGGCAGCACCCTCGCCTCCGGCGCGACCGCCACCGCGACGTCCCTGTCCATCAGCACGACGTCCGGCCCGCTGTGGTCGACCGCCCCCGCCGACTACCCGCTCGACCTCATCATCGCCGGCGAGCGGATCACCGTCACCGCCATGACCGGCACCACCAGCCCGCAGACCGCCACCGTCACCCGCCACGTCAACGGCATCGTCAAGGCGCTGCCGACCGGGGCCGACGTGCGGGTGTGGCAGCCGGCCATCATCCCCCTGTAGGAGTCATCATCGTGAAGTTCCCGCCGTGGTCGGCCGGCCAGCGGATCACCTCCGCTCGCCTGCTCGACGCCCAGCCCGACTGGGTCATGAAGCCCGGCGACGAGTCGTCGACCACGTCGGTGCTCCAGGCCGACGACGACCTGACGCTCCCGGTCGTGGCCGGCGCCTACACCTTCACCGCGCAGCTGTTCATCGGCGCCGGCGACTCCGCCGCCGACATCAAGGCCGGCTTTGGCTTCCCCGCCGGCAGCGTCTGCCACTTCGGCTCGACCGGCGCGCACACCGGCGCACTCACGAGCGGCACAAGCGGCGTGAGCGAGCATTTCGCGATCCGCAACGCGTCGGCATCCTCCGTGCTGGGGTTCGCCGTCTCCTCCGGCGCCCCGACCTGGGCACGGCTGGAGGGCGTCCTCATCTCCGCCGGGACCGGCGCACTCACGCTCTGGTGGGCACAGAACGTCCCCTCCGCCACGGCCACCAAAATCCTCGCCGGATCCTGGCTGGAGCTGCGCCGCCGCAGCTGATCAGCCCGACCGTCCCGCACCACCCACCGCCCCCGGCGCCTACCCGGCACTGGGGGCTTTCCCATGCCTGGAGGCACCATGCAGTTCGTCCCCCGATCCGAGTGGGGCGCCCGCCAGCCCCGCAACGGCCACCCCGCGGTGCCCACCAACCAGGGCGTCAAGGTCCACTACCTCGGCGCCGCGTACAGCGCCGGCGAGCACGGCACCTGCGCCGCGTACATGCGCAAGGTCCAGAACAGCCACATGGACGGCAACGGCTGGTCCGACTTCGCGTACAACCTCGCCGTCTGCGAGCACGGCTACGTCTTCGAGGGCCGCGGCCGCAACGCGCAGAACGCCGCCAACGGCAACACCACGCTCAACCGCAACCACTTCGCCGTGCTCGCCTTCGTCGGCGACAGCGGCCACACCAGCCCGACCGCCGAGCAGGTCGCCGGCCTGCGCGACGCCATCGCCTACCTGCGCGAGAACGGCGCCGGCCGGGAGATCCGCGGCCACCGGGACGGCTACGCCACCGACTGCCCCGGCGCCCCGCTGTACGAGCTGGTCACCTCGGGCGCGCTGGAGCCGGACACCACGCCGTCCGGCCCGGCGCCCGAGCAGCCCGCCGGGCAGCCGACGCCGGCCCGCTACCGGGTGACCATCAACGGCCTGGAGTTCGGCTACGGCGCGCACGGCCCGCACGTCCGCGCGGTCGGCGAGGCGCTCGTCCGCCAGGGCTTCGGCGCGCACTACAGCGCCGGGCCGGACGAGGACTGGCGCGACGCCGACACCCTCAACTACCAGGACTTCCAGCGCAGCCTGGGGTACTCGGGGCCGGACGCCGACGGCGTGCCGGGCGAGGTCACGCTCCAGCTGCTGCTCGGCCGGCTGCCCGGCCAGCCCACCGTGTCCCTCGTGCGCGTGGTCGCGGCGGCGCGCACCGACCCGGGGGCCGCCCAGGGCCACCAGACCTACGCCGCCGAGGCCCGCCTCGTCGAACAGGCCCTGGCGGACGAGGGGCTTCTGGAACAGCGCTGGGTGGACGGCTCCTTCGGCACCCGCACCGTCCAGGCGTACGCCGCGTACCAGCGCTCCCTCGGCTACGTCGGCGCCGACGCCGACGGCATCCCCGGCCGCCGCTCCCTGGAGCGCCTCGCCGTCGCCCGCTTCACCGTCACCGACTGATCGGAGATCACCGTGTACGAGTTCCTCGTCTCCCTGTGGCGCACCGTCGTGCCGACCCTCGTCGGCCTGGCCGCCGGCCAGGCTGCCCGCCTCGGGTTCGACCTCGACGACGCCCAGGTCACAGCCTGGCTCACGGTCGGCTTCACGACCGTCTACTACGCCGCGTTCCGCGCGCTGGAGCGTGTCCGACCCGGGTGGGGTTGGTTCCTCGGCATCGCTCGCCCGCCGTCCTACGAGACCGGGCGGGACGGCGCGCTGGCCCGGCTCGCGCGCCGGGCGGTGCGCGAGTGAGCGGCCTGGCCGAGGCGACCACGGGCAGCGCCGCCATCGACCGGGCGGTGCTCTGGGCTGTGGCCGTCACCGCCATCACCGGGGCCGCCGCAGTGGGCTGGCGGGTCGTCCGGGCCTTCGGCCGCCTGGTGGCCGCAGCCGACGAGGTCGCGGACGACTGGCGGGGGACGCCGGACCGCCCCGGGGTGCCCGGCCGGCCGGGCGTGGTGCAGCGCATCGCAGGCATCGAGGCCTCGGTCACGGCGATCGAGAGCCGGGTCGCAGTGATCGAGCACGAGCTCCACCCCAACTCGGGCGCGAGCTTGCGCGATGCCGTCGACCGCGTGGAGGCGGCCGTCGTCCCGACTACTCCGACCACGTGAAGCACCGCGCCCCCGCCCCGGCCATGCCGGAGCGGGGGCGCTTCGTCGTGCCCGAGGTCAGAACGTCGGGCAGATGTGGGCCTTGACCACCGCGAGGATCTTGGCGCTCTTCTCCGGCCCGAAGCCGGTCGGGTGCTGGGCCGAGGTGAACCGCTGGCCGACCAGCGTCACCAGTTCGGCCTCGGACTTCTTCTGTGCGATGGAGCTGCACTGATCGCGGCCGCGGCTCACCGCGCGGTCGGTCTTGTCCCCGACGATCTCGGGGTCGATGGCCGTGAGAGCAGCGATGTACCGCAGCTGTGTGGCGGCGTCGGGCTTCGGCGGCAGCCCGCCCGGCCCGGTCGCCGCCGGCGCGGCCGCCGTCGTCCCGGCGGGCGCCGGCGCCTGGGTGGTCGCAGCGGCTTCAGGCGCGGCTGCGGCGGGCGGCGTCGAGCTGGCGGCCGCTGGCGTGCCGGTCGACTTCGCGTCGGTGCTCGGCGCCGAGCTGGAGCACGCGGTCAGGCTGACGAGCAGGGCGGCCGCCGCAAGGGCGGCGGCGGTGGTACGGGTGCGCATGGTCCCCCCTGGGACGCTGGGTGTGGTGAGGGGACCCTACCGGCGCATGGGTGTCCCGAGTGCGCGGACGGCCGAAGTGGAAACGGGAGCGAGCAGCGCCCGGTTTCAACGGGAAGCCGGGCGGCGAAGGTCAGCGGCCCGTGCGGGCGAGCCGGTGGGGGCCGAGGTAGTAGGAGAGCGCGGCATGCGACGGCCCGTCTGGGACCTCGCCAGCGACGATCAGCTTGATCACCTCGGCCTCCGGCAGCCAATCCACCCGCGCGGCCTCGGAGATGTCCTGCGGCTCCCCGATCCGCGTGCACCCGGTGACGTGGTAAGAGCGGAAGTGCGCGTCGGAGATGCCGGCCATGGCGTCGTACTCGGTCATCAGCTCGACGCGGCCAGGCCGCCAGCCGGTCTCTTCCTCGACCTCGCGGGCGATGGCGGCGGCCGGCTCCTCGCCGGGGTCGGCCCACCCGGCCGGGACCTCCCAGCCCCACCGGCCGGTGATGAACCGGTGGCGGTAGATCAGCAGGAAGCGGCCGTGCTCGTCGGTGACGACGGCGGTGGTGGAGGCGCGGGGCATGCGGACGACGTGGTGCTCGATCCGGCCGGTCCCGGGGATGTCGACGTCGTCCAACCACAGCTCCACCCACGGGGAGCCGTACACCTGCCGTCGGCCGTAGACCTGCCATTCCGCTCCCGTCACCGGGGCCTCCTCACGCGCGTGCGAGCTGGTGGCTCGACTCTCTCACGCGCGCGGCCAGCTCCTGCACCGGCCTCTCGGCGCCCCAGGGGGCGAGTGCGCGCTGAAGGGCGCGGGCCCGGAGAACAAGCGGCTGCACGACGGTGGCGCCGGCGGTGTCGAGGGCGGTGTGCGCGGTGGCGACCGCAGCATCGAGAGCGCCCTGCCCGAGCTGCACCTCAGCGAGGTCGAGCATGAGCACCGCCCGCCCCTTGGTGTCGGCCTCGGCACGGGCGCCGATGGCGGTTTCCAGGAGGCGACCGGCGGCGTCGTGCTCGCCGAGGTGGGCGTACGTCTCACCAGCGAGCCCGTCGAGGCGGCTGGAGGTGAAGAAGTCCAGGCCGCCCCCATCGTCGTCGGCGAGGTCGAGGTGGTGGGCGGCCCGGTCGATGGCGGCCAGCGCGGTGGTGCGCTCGCCACGTGCAGCGACGGCGCGGGCGCAGTTGGCGGCGACCCAGGCACGACGGCGGGGGGCCGCTGTGGCAGCGAGGGCGTCGGCCTGGTCCAGGAGGGCAGCGGCCGTGTCGTGCCGTCCGGCCGTGTACTCGACGATGCTCTGCATGGTGAGGAGCCAGGCGGTCAGGTCGTCGGCCTCGCCCTCGCCAGCGGCGACCACGCCCAGACGGAAATGGGCTTCACTGCGGCCGCGGTCGCCGAGGTCGTGGTGGGCGAGGCCGAGAAGGCCTGCGACGGCCGCCAGTATCCGGACGCCCCGGCGGCGGGCGGCCAGGGCCTGGGGCCGGTCGAGCATCTCGTGCACGCCGACCAGCTGCCGCTGGAGGACCGGCACGGACACGGTGGGCGGGGTGATCGGGTAGCGGTAGGCGACGTCGGCGACGGCCGCCTCCAGGTGGGTCAGGGCGGCATCGGACGCGGTGGAGCGGGACAGCATGTCGAGGACTTCCCAGGTTTCAGGGACGGCGGCAGGCCGATAGGCGGTCGGCCCGGGAGCGGGCTCCCACGGCCGGGCGGCCAGGCCGAGCATGTGCCCGGGGATGCGCAGGCCGTCGGCGATCCGCTCGATGACGTCCATGCTGGAGACGGTCCGGTCGCCGGTCATGATTTCGGTGACGCGGGACGTCGAAAGGCTGGTGCGGCGGGCGAGTTGGGCGGGGCCGAGGCCAGTACGGCGGGCGATCTGGAAGACCGCGCCGATCTCTCTCTGCGCACACGCGCTGACGAACGCGGGGTCCGAGAGCACGTGGGTGGGGAGCGGTTCCGGTGCGGGCACGGTGCCTCCCGGGGTTGATGGTGGCACGAGCGTAGCGGTGACTGGCCGTCCATCGTGGGTACTCACCGTGGCCCTGGTAGCGGCCTGCGCGGATGCCGATGCTGGGCTCGTGACTACCAGGCAGCAGAGGCCACCGCCGACGCCGTTCAGCCGGGCTCAGAGGGACGGCCTGGCATGCGTCGGCTGCGGCCGCGAGGACGGCGAGATGATCCCGGACGGTCACGTCTACGACCCGGCCCTACCCACGTTGGGCTGGCCCGTCGTCGCGCACCCTGCATGCCGCACCACCGCCCCCGAGGAGGAGCTGTGATCGCCAACCCCGACCCCGACGACGAGACCGGACCGACCCTGTTCTACACCCCCTCAGGCCCCGATTGGGAGGCCGCTCTGGAGGGAGTTCGGCAGGCCTACCCCCTCCCCCCGGCGGCGGATGACTGGCCGGGTTCACCGCTGCTGGGCTCGCCGTGGCCGGCCGAGTGAGCGTCGCTGGGGGCTCGCCGGTGCCGGACGCCGACGATCGGCCGGTCGAGCTGGGTCGGTGCGCGGCGTGCGGCGCATGGACGCGGGGCGCCTTCGTCAGGGACCTCACCGCGGTCACCAGCGAGGTCGAGCACTGCTCGCCGGACGACGAGCCGCGCTCGACCGCACTGACCGCCGCCTACGGGGCCACGATCGCCGCTCTAGCGGTCGTCGCCGTCCTGCTGATCATCTCCGGCATCCGCCACTGACCCCGAGGAGCAGAGCATGGGAATCCTCCGCCGCTCGACACCCCCGCCCCCGCCCAGGGACGCCCAGACCCGTGCCGCCGAAGCCGCCGCTCACGCCGAGATGGCTCGCTACGCCTTCGAGGACGGGTCCGACGGCAACGAGGAGCGGCACCGCCTCGGCAAGGCCGTCAGGGCCGCGAAGGGGCTGAGGAACAAGGCGCGGGACGACCCGAATGAGCTCCTCTGACCGGCCCGCCACAGCTCCGAGACTCCGGGCGCCAGTGGGTGTCCGGGTGAGCCGGTCGTCATAGGGGTCGAGCGCGAGGCTGACCCGCCCGTCCAGATGACGGACTGTGACGATCGGGGCCGCCCCTGGGGATCTCCCCGGGGGCGGTTCTGCGTGTCGAGGAGCATGATCACGTGTGCTGTCATGACAGCACGCCTCGTCATCCAAAGGCATCGAGCGTCATCGAGCGACATCGAAAATGCCCGGATATGCCCAACCATGGGGCATCAGTGCAGGTCACAGTCCTGTCAAGAAATAGTTCGAGTCTCCTAAGCTCCACAGTCCTCCCACCGCGTGTGGACGGCGATCGGCCGCTGACCTGAACTCACGTCAGCGGCCCGTCCCCGTTATCAGCGGGG
>NZ_JBHYUU010000014.1:61107-82207 GCF_042749955.1 Kitasatospora sp. NPDC059462
ACCGCCCCGCACACCGCCAGCACAACAAATCGTCCCAGTCCCGAAACCACCACTCACCCCCCACCGCGGTTCTACGGCCACCGGCCGCCGACCTTACGGCACGCAGGCGCCCGGTCCGCGTTCTCAGCGGGGCCTGCCCGGGTCCTGCGGCTCGGAGCGGTCCCCGGCGGGTCCGCCGGGCCCGGCGGCCGGGGCGGGGCCGGCGGCGTCCGGCGAGCCGTTCACCGCGGCGTCCGGGCCGATCGCGGTGCCCGGGTCCGGATCCGCGTCGGACGGCGCGGCCGGACGGGCTGCGGACGGGGGCTCCACCAGCCACTCCGGGTTGCTGCGGTGGCGCCACCACTGCCAGGTGGCGATGCCGCCGGCGATCGCGATCACCCCGGCCACGGCCAGTCCGGTCGCCCAGCCGGTCCGGCACGAGCGGCGGGCGTTGCGGGCCGCGAGATCGCTGATCTCGGCCGAGGTGACGTTGCCGCGCATGGCGGTCAGTGCGGCCGCGCCGCGGGTCTGCGCCTCGTGGGCGACCGGGACGACGGCGGCGCGGGCCTCCTCGACGGCGTGCACGACCTTGGGCGTGACGGTGGACCGCGCCTGGTCGGCGGCCCGGGCCGCGGAGTGGCGGGCGGCCAGGGCGGCCTCCTGGGTGCGGTGCAGGGCCTTCAGGGCGTTCTGCTGGGCCTCCGGCGGCAGGCTGGCGAAGGCGTGACCGACCTGGGGGGCGATGTGCCGGTCGTACTGGACGCGGACGGTGTGGGCGGCCTGGGTGGCCTGCTGCCGGGCGTTGTCCGCGAGGTTGCCGGCCGTCGCTCGGGCCGAGTCCAAACGGGTCACGAGTCTCTCCTCCTGGTGGCGTCCTTTATGCACATATCCACCTGAATGCTGATCATGCATCCGTATTTGTCCGACGGCATGCCGGAGTGGGCCGTACGCGGGGCGTGCTGGGCCGGTGGGAGGCGGGTAGGGACCGGTGGGAGCCGGTGCGGGGCGGGGCGAGCGGGCCGTCCGGCCGGGGGTGGGGCCGCAGTAGGCTGGCGGTTCCGGCGGGTCCCCGCCGGGAGCGCGCACGTGTCGTCGCAGCAAGTCGTGGCAGAAGGGGATAGCCGATGCTCCCGGACGAGCCGAGGCCGCCGATCGACCCGACCCCCGGGGCGCCGGGCGGCGGGAACGGGCTGTCCCGCTGCTACCGCCACCCCGAGCAGGAGACCGGCATCGGCTGCACGCGCTGCGGCCGGCCGATCTGCCCGCAGTGCATGGTGAACGCCTCGGTGGGCTTCCACTGCCCGGACTGCTTCGCCGAGGGCGGCCGCCAGGTCCGGCGGGCGACCACCCGCTTCGGCGGGCGCCCGGCCACCGACGGCGCGCTGGTCACCAAGGCGCTGATCGGCGTCAACCTGGTGGTCTTCGTGCTGGCCGCCTACGTGCTCACGCCCTGGCTGGCCCTCGACCTCGAACTGCGCAGCTTCGCCCCCGACCTCTCCCCGGCCCACTACTACCCGTTCCCCACCGGCGTCGCCGAGGGCCCGGGGCAGTGGTACCGGCTGCTGACCGCCGTCTTCCTGCACACCGCGCCCTGGCACATCGCCACCAACATGCTGGTGCTCTGGGTCCTCGGCCCGCAGCTGGAGGCGGCCCTGGGCCGGGTCCGCTTCCTCGCGCTCTACCTGCTCTCCGGCCTGGCCGGCAGCGCCTTCGCCTTCCTGCTGGCCGGTGACGGCATGCGCTCGCTGGGGGCCTCGGGGGCGGTCTTCGGCCTGCTGGGCGCGACCGTGGTGCTCTACCGCCGGGTCCGGGCACCGCTCGGGCCGGTCGTCGCGCTGCTGGTGTTCAACCTGATCGTCACCTTCTCGGTGCCGAACATCGACTGGCGCGCGCACCTCGGCGGCCTGATCGCCGGGATGCTGACCGCGGCCGGCCTGATGTACGCCCCGCGGGCCCGCCGGGCGGCGGTGCAGGGGCTGACCCTGGCGGGCGTGGCCGGCCTGGTGGTGGTGATGGTGCTCGTCGGGACCGCCGCCTACGGCGGGTGATCCACCGGCGCCGGACGGCGTGAACGGCCGTCCGGCACCCGCACGGTTGTCCACAGCCTGTGCGGAGTTGTGCACAGGCCGTGCGAACAAAGGGGCCCGGACGGCTGTTCTACGCGTGTCCTGCTGTGCGGATCCCTGGACCGGAGGTGGGGCGCGCGGCGGTGTGGAAAGCGCCCCCGGCGCAAGTTATCCACAGGCCGGTGCGACTTTTCCCCAGTGTGGATAACCATGTGGATAAACGCGACAAGCGGATAACCGGAGAACGGCGCACCCCCCGTGCGGGCACGCCGGAACGCCGCCCCGGCTCGAACCGTCCGGGGCGGCGGTGAAGGAACTCAGGGCAGCAGCCCCGGCGTCACTTCCACTGGGTGGAGACGCCGAAACCCGCCGCGATGAAGCCGAAGCCCACCAGGATGTTCCAGTTCCGCCAGCTCTCCACCGGCCAGCTGCCGCTGGTCACGTAGTAGGTGACGATCCAGACCAGGCCGACCAGGAACAGTGCCAGCATCAGCGGTGCAACCCAACCGCGGCCCGAACTGATCTTCACCGTGGCCGTGGTCGGCGGGGTGTAGTCGGACTTCTTGCGGAGTCGAGACTTCGGCACGAGGAGCTCTCCTGTCGATGCGCTGTGACCGCGCAGGGGTTCACGGTGGTGTGGCGGCGTCCGTTAGCGTAGTGGTTCGGCGGGTCCGAAGGAGATAAGGGTACGGTGCCTAATTTGTCGATTCCCCCTCGGCCGGCCCGTACCCGCGCCTCCGGCACCCGAATTGTCGGACGTGCCCTGACCTGCGCCGTCTTCGCGCTCGCCGGTCTGCTCTTCTACATCAGCGCGCAGACCGCGCGCGGCACCGACCTGCGCACCGACAACTCGCTGCTCAGCCTCTCCGACGTGATACGGCAGCGCAGCGCGCAGAACCAGCAGTCCCAGGCCCAGCTCGCCGACCTCCAGGAACGGGCCCAGCGGCTCACCGACCAGCAGGGCAGCCCGGCCGACGCCGCGCAGCTCACCGCCCTGGAGCAGGCCGCCGCCCTGGACCCGCTGCAGGGCCCCGGCCTCACCGTCACCCTCAACGACGCCCCGCCGAACGCGACCGCGCGCATCCCCGGCGTGCGCGAGCCGGACGTCAACGACCTGGTCATCCACCAGCAGGACATCCAGGCCGTGGTGAACGCGCTCTGGCGCGGCGGCGCCGAGGGCGTCCAGGTGATGGACCAGCGGCTGATCTCCACCAGCGCCGTCCGCTGCGTCGGCAACACCCTGCTGCTCCAGGGCCGGGTCTACTCCCCGCCCTACGTGGTCAAGGCCGTCGGCAGGACCGACGCGCTGCGCACCGCGGTCGAGGCGGACCCGACGGTGCGCAACTACCTGCAGTACGTACAGGCGTACGGACTGGGCTGGAAGGTGCAGGAGAGCGGTGACCTCGCGCTGCCGGGCTACTCGGGGACGGCGGACCTCCGCGCGGCGACCGGGCAGCAGTAGACCGGCGGGACGGGCCGGCCGTCACGGGGGGAGGGCCTAGTCTTGAGTCCAGTCCGCTGCGTCGAGGGAGCACCATGTACGGCTGGATCTGGCGTCACCTCCCGGGGAACACCCTGGTCAAGGCCGTGGTCTCGGTGCTCCTCGTGCTGGGGATCGTCTACCTGCTCTTCACCTACGTCTTCCCGTGGGCGGAACCGCTCCTCCCCTTCGGTGACGTCACAGTGGACGGAGACGGCGGCGACGGCGCCGTCGGCTGACCCGGCGGCCCCGCCCCCGCCCCTAGTCCCCGCACACCCCGGAGAACGCGCGCCCATGACCTCCCGGCCGACCCCGCCCCGCATCCTGGTCGTCGACAACTACGACAGCTTCGTCTTCAACCTGGTCCAGTACCTCTACCAGCTCGGCGCCACCTGCGAGGTGGTCCGCAACGACGAGGTGACGGTCGAGCACGCGGTGCGCCGCGACGGCGACGGCGGCTTCGACGGGGTGCTGCTCTCCCCCGGCCCCGGTGCCCCCGAGGAGGCCGGCGTCTGCATCGAGATGGTGCACCACTGCGCGCGGATCGGACTGCCGGTGTTCGGCGTCTGCCTGGGCCTGCAGTCGATCGCGGTGGCCTACGGCGCCGTGGTCGGCCGGGCGCCCGAGCTGCTGCACGGCAAGACCTCGCCGGTCGAGCACGAGGACGGCGGGGTGTTCGCCGGCCTGCCGTCGCCGCTCACCGCGACCCGCTACCACTCGCTGGCGGTCGAGCCCGCCACGGTGCCGGCCGAGCTGGTGGTGACCGCGCGCACCGGGAGCGGCGTGATCATGGGGCTGCGCCACCGCGACCTCGCGGTGGAGGGCGTGCAGTTCCACCCGGAGTCGGTGCTCACCGAGGGCGGCCACCGGATGCTCGCCAACTGGCTGGCCGAGTGCGGTGACCCGCGGGCCGTCGACCGGTCGGCCGGGCTCGCCCCGGTGATCGGCCGGGGCTGAGGGGCGTGACCGCGGTGCGTCCGGAGGGGCGCCACCAACCGGAGGCGGACCCGCAGGGCGGCGGTGCCCACCCGGGCGGCGGCCCGTACCCGCAGCAGTACCCCCCGGGCGGCCCGTACCCGCAGGGCCCGGACCGGCACGCGTACCCGCAGGGCCAGTACGGGCTGCAGGGCCAGTACGTCCAGCAGACGCCGTACGAGCAGCAGGCGCCGTACGGGCAGCAGTCCCCGTACGAGCAGCAGGCGCCGTACGGCCGGCAGGAGCAGTACGGCCAGTACGGCCGGCAGTACCCGCAGGGCCAGTACCAGGGCTACGACCCCTACCAGGAGCAGCAGCTCCGGCAGGGCGGCCGGATCCCCGCCCAGCCGGGCCCGGACCAGGGCTGGGCGGACCGGCAGGGGGCCGAGGACGGCTGGGGCGTCTACGAGCAGGCCGCGCCCCCCGTGGCGCCCGGGCGGGCCGAGGAGACGCTCCGCCTGCACCTGGAGAGCCCCGACGCGCCCGCGGCCGGGCAGGCGGTGCTGGCCGCCGCCGAGACGGTCACCATGGACGCGGTGGCCGACGGTCCGCCGCCGCCCGCCCCCGGCGGGCGGGCCGAGCGCCGCAGGGCCGCGCAGGGACGCGGCCGGCGCCGCCCGGACGGCCGGACCCGGGCCGCCGCCGACCGGCCCCGGCCGAAGGAGCCGGTGGCGGTGGTCCTCGCACGGTTCCTCGGCGAGCTGTGCATCACCCTCGGCCTGGTGATGCTGCTGTTCGTCTCCTACCAGCTGTGGTGGACCAACGTGCAGGCCGACGCGGCCGCCGACGGGGCCCGCAGCCAGCTGGAGGAGCAGTTCGACGCGGCCGCCCCGGCCCCGGCGGCCGGACAGCCGGCCCCGGACCCGGCCAAACCGGAGACGTTCGAGCCCGGCAAGGGCTTCGCGATCATCCATCTGCCGAAGCTCGGCCAGAAGTTCCCGATCGCCGAGGGCACCGCCAAGGGCCCGGTGCTCGACAAGGGACTGGTGGGGCACTACACCGGGACCGGCATGCCGGCCGACAAGGCGGGCAACTTCGCGCTGGCCGCGCACCGCAACACCCACGGCGAGCCGTTCCGGCGGATCAACCAGCTGGGCAAGGGCGACAAGATCGTGGTGGAGACCGCGACCGCGTACTACACCTACGAGGTCAGCGGCGGCATCCCGGAGACCCCGCCGTCCAACGTGAGCGTGATCAAGCCGGTGCCGAACGGCGCCGGGTACAGCGGGCCGGGCCGCTACATCACGCTGACCACGTGCACGCCGGAGTTCAGTTCCAAGTACCGGCTGATCGTCTTTGGCAAGATGATCGAGGAACGGCCGCGCAGCCAGGGCAAGCCGGCCGCCCTCACGGGAGGCTGACCGCGGGCGGGCGAGTAGCAAGGGGAGAGACGTGACGCAGGAGACCGAAGCGGTGGCCGAGGAAGCCTTCCCGGGGCCCGGGCCGCAGTCCGGGGACGGCCGCGGCCCGCAGCGGCGCGGACGCGGCCGCGGGCGGGCGCTGGCCGCGCTGGGGGTCTTCGGCGAGCTGCTGATCACCCTGGGCCTGGTGCTCGGCCTCTTCGTCAGCTACTCGCTCTGGTGGACCGACGTGCTGGCGGACCGGTCCGCCGCCGCGGCCTCCGACCAGCTGCGCGACTCCTGGGCGGCCGGCGGACCGGCCGCGCCGCCCGGCTCCGGGCCCGGCTCGGCGACCGACGCCCCGGGCGCCCCCGGGACCCCGGACGCGCCGGACGCCTCCGGGGCCCCGCTGCCCGGCGGTGCGGCCGGCACGAGCGGCGCGGGCGGCTCCGGGGCGGCCCCCGCGCAGGGCCAGGGGCTCGGCTTCCTGCACGTCCCCGCGATGGGCCGGAACTACCAGGTGCTGATCCGGATGGGCACCGACACGGACACCCTGGCCGACGGCGTCGCCGGCGTCTACGAGCAGCCGTACCGCGCGGCGATGCCGTGGGACGCGTCCGGCAACTTCGCGCTGGCCGCCCACCGGGACGGGCACGGGGCGAAGTTCCACAACCTGGACGCCCTGCGCAAGGGCGACCCGATCGTCGTCGAGACCCGGGACAAGTGGTACGTCTACCGGGTCGACAGCACCCTTCCGGAGACGTCCAAGTTCGACACCGGCATCGTTGCCCCGGTGCCGAAGGGCTCGGGCTACACCGAGCCCGGCCGGTACATCACGCTGACCACCTGCACCCCGGTCTACACCTCGCGCTACCGGATGGCGGTGTGGGGGAGCCTGGTGCGGGTGGACGACATGGACGCCAAGCGCACCCCGCCCGCCGAGCTGCGGCGCGGCTGAGGCCGCCGGGGGGCCCTTCCGGGCCCCGGGCGCGGTCGGACGGCCCGGGAGCGCCCCGGAGGCCGGCCGACCGCCGGGGAGGGCCGGGGAACGCCGGGGAACGTCCAGGAGCGCCGGAGAACGCCCGAGGGCCCGTCGACACGGTGTCGACGGGCCCTCGTTCGCTGTCGCGCGGGGAACAAGCAACTCGCCCGGCCGGTCCGGCCCCCGGGGAGGGGGCTCAGAACCAGGGGAACCAGGGCTTAGTTGTTGTTGGGTCCCCCTTTGGTGTTCGTGGGGGTGGGGAAGCCGGGGATCCCGGGGAGTGTGGGGGGTGTGTCGTTCCCTTTCGGCGGGTCGACCGGCTTGGTCGTCAGCCCCACCGAGGTGTTCGGGTCCACCTGGGTCCCGGCGGGCGGGTTCGAGGAGAGCACGATCGCGTTCGGGTCCTGCGGGCCCGAGGTGACGCTGTACTGCAGACCCATCGCCAGGAGGGTCTTGGAGGCCTCCTTGAGCGGCTGGTTCACCATCGGCGGGACGGTGACCTTGTCCTGCGCCTTGAAGATGGTCAGGACGATCTTGGTGTTGGCCGGCTGCTTGCCGCCCGCCGGGCTCTGCGAGGCCACCGTGTTGACCTTGGACGGGTCGTTGGTCTGCGTCGTCTTCGAGGCGTCCACCTGGAAGCCCGCGCCCTCCAGCGCGGCCTGCGCGGCCTCCTTCTGCTGGCCGACCACGCTCGGCACGTTGATCTTGGCCTTGCCCTGGGAGACGGTCAGCTTGACCGGGGCGGTCGGGTCGGCGCCGCCGGTGGCCGGGTCCTGCGCGACGACCTGGTCCAGCGGGGCGTTGTCGTCGTCCTTGTAGTCGGTCGTGACGTTGGCGAAGCCGGCGTCGGCGAGCGCCTTGATGGCCTGGTCCTTGGTCTTGCCGACCACGCTCGGCACGGTGGCCTTGGCCGGGCCGGAGGACAGCTGCACGGTGATCGTGGCGGCCTCGGCGACCTGGGTGCCGGCCACCGGGGTCTGGGTGCAGACCTGGTCCTTCTTGACGTTGGTGTCCGGGCAGGCGATCTTCTCGCCCTCGGTGACCACCAGCTTGGGACCGACCTGGGCGACGGCCGTCTTCGCCTCGGCCAGGGTCTTGCCGACCACGTTGGGCGCGGTGATCTTCGGGGCGTCCTTCTTCTCGTCGCCCTTCTTGTTGCTGAACATCGCCTGGGCGACGAAGAAGGTGCCGACCAGGACCAGCACGGCGGCGACCGCCAGCACGATCCAGGAGGTGTTGCTCTTCTTCGGCTGCCCCTCGCCGCGCCGGCCGCCGCGGCCGTAGCCGTCGTCGTAGCCGTCGTTGCCGCCGCCCGGGGCGCCGGCGTAGCTCTGGCCGTAGCCGTCGTCGTAGCCGCCGGCCTGGGGCTGGGCGGGGTAGCCGGCCGGGGCCGCCTGCGGCAGCACGGTGGTCGGACCGCCGGGGGCCTGCTGCGGCAGCACGTTGGTCTGGCCGTACGGGTCGTGCTGCTGCGGGTAGCCGTTCTGGTCGTAGCCGTACCCGGCGGCGCCCATGCCGTAGGCGGCGGCCTGCTGGGCGGCGGCCACCGGCAGGCCGTCGAGGAAGCGCTCGATGTCGTCGCGCATCTCGTCGGCGGTCTGGTAGCGGTAGTCGCGGTCCTTGGCGAGCGCCTTGAGCACGATCGCGTCGACCTCGGGGCGCACCTCGGGGTCGAAGACGGACGGCGGCTGGGCCTCCTCCCGGACGTGCTGGTAGGCGACCGCCACGGGGGAGTCGCCGACGAACGGCGGGCGGACGGTGAGCAGCTCGTAGAGCAGGCAGCCGGTGGAGTAGAGGTCGGAGCGGGCGTCCACCTGCTCGCCCTTGGCCTGCTCCGGGGAGAGGTACTGGGCGGTGCCGATGACGGCGGAGGTCTGCGTCATCGTCATGCCGGCGTCGCCCATCGCCCGGGCGATGCCGAAGTCCATGACCTTGACGTTGCCCTGCCGGGTGAGCATGACGTTGGCGGGCTTGATGTCGCGATGCACGATGCCGGCCCGGTGCGAGTACTCCAGGGCCTGGAGGATGCCGATGGTCATCTCCAGCGCCCGCTCCGGCAGCAGCCGGCGGCCGGAGTGCAGCAGCTCGCGCAGGGTGGAGCCCTCGACGTACTCCATCACGATGTACGGGATGGAGATGCCGTCGATGTAGTCCTCGCCGGTGTCGTACACGGCGACGATCGCGGGGTGGTTCAACGACGCCGCGGACTGTGCCTCGCGGCGGAAACGGGCCTGGAACGACGGATCACGGGCCATGTCGGCCCGGAGCGTCTTCACGGCGACGGAGCGGCCGAGCCGGGTGTCATGGGCGAGGTACACCTCGGCCATGCCGCCGCGTCCGAGGACGCCGCCGAGCTCGTACCTGCCGCCGAGGCGACGAGGCTCTTCCATAGTTCCGACCCTCTCCCTCACCACGCCGGTGAGGTTGTGACGTAGGTGTCCCCGCACGCTCCGTGTGACGCCGTCCGGGCCCCGGGTGGTTCTGCGGTCAGGACCGTCCGGCACCGCGCGGAACGGCAACGGGTACACCCGTTGCTGCGGATACGCTACCGGTCGGACCGCGCGGGACCCGAGTCGGCCGCAGGCCGATACCAGACCGGTATCCGGACAGGGCTGCCGATCGTGACATTTCCCTCACCCGCGGACGCATCCGGTCAGCCGCCGAGGACGGCCTGCATCACCGACTTGGCGATCGGTGCGGCGAGGCGGCCGCCGCTGATGCCGTCGCGGTTGTTGGAGCCGTCCTCGACGACCACCGCGACCGCGACCGAGCGGCCGTCGGAGGCCTTGGCGTAGGACGTGAACCAGGCGAACGGCAGGCCCGCGTTGCCCTCGCCGTGCTGGGCGGTGCCGGTCTTGCCGCCGACCGTGAGGCCGGGGATCCGGGCGTTCTTGCCGGTGCCGTTCTCGACCACCGAGACCATGAGGTCCTGCAGCTTCTGCGCGGTGGCCGGGCTGACCGGCTGGGAGAACTGCTTGTCGGTGTGCTTGGAGATGGTGGTCAGCGAGGCGGAGCGCTCCTCGGCGACCAGGTACGGCTGCATCAGGGTGCCGTTGTTGGCGATCGCCGCGGAGACCATCGCCATCTGCAGCGGGGTGGCCTGGGTGTCGTGCTGGCCGATCGAGTCCTGGGCGGTGCCGTCCGGGGTGGAGTTGGACGGGAAGACGCTCTTCTCGGAGCGGACCGGGGTGTCCACGGTGCTGTTGAAGCCGAACTTCTCGGCCTGCACCCGCATCTTGTCCTTGCCGAGGTCGGCGCCCATCTTGGCGAAGACGGTGTTGCAGGACTGGTCCATGCCGGACTTGATGGTGGCGTTGCCGCAGACCTCCCTGTCGGACTCGTTCTTCAGCACGAAGTTGGTGCCCGGCAGGGTGTACGGGTCCGGCGTCTGGGTCTGGTCGTCGATGTTCTGGTAGAGGCCGTTCTCGAACGCCGCCGCCGCGGTGACCAGCTTGAAGGTCGAGCCGGGCGGGTAGGTCTCGCGCAGCGCCCGGTTGAGCATCGGCTTGTTCGGGTCGGCGTTGAGGTCGGTCCAGGCCTTGGAGTCCGCGGACTCGTTGCCGGCGAAGCTGGCCGGGTCGTAGGACGGCGTGGAGACCAGGGCGAGGATCGCGCCGGTCTTCGGGTCGAGGGCGACCGCTGCGCCCTTCTTGTTGCCGAGCCCCTCGAAGGCGGCCTTCTGGGCCTTGGCGTTGATCGTGGTGACGACGTCGCCGCCGCGCTTCTGCTCGCCGGTCAGCATGTCCAGGGTGTTGCGGAAGAACAGCCGGTCGTCGCTGCCGGAGAGGATGCCGTCCTCCAGCTGCTCCAGCTGGCTGGAGCCGAAGGCCTGCGAGGAGTAGCCGGTGACCGGGGCGTACATCTGGGGGTCGGTCCAGGACCGCTTGTACTTGTAGCGCAGGCCGTTCACGAAGGTGGACTGGGTGATCGGCTGGCCGTCGACGATGATGTTGCCGCGCGGGTAGGCGTAGCGGTCGTAGACCTGGCGCTTGTTGTACTTGTTGCTCGCCCAGGCCTCGGCCTGCACGCCCTGGATCCAGTTGGTGCGCACCATGAGGGCCAGGATCAGCACGAGGCAGAAGATCGAGACCCGGCGGATCGGCTTGTTCACGAGGCGGTGCCCCCCTGGATCTCGGGCGTGGGGGTGGGTTCCACCCCGGGACGGCGGGCGTTGTCGCTGATCTTCAGCAGGATCGCGACCAGGGCCCAGTTGGCGACCACCGAGGATCCGCCCTGGGCGAGGAACGGCATGGTCATACCGGTCAGCGGGATCAGCCCGGTGACACCGCCGGCGACCACGAAGACCTGCAGCGCCATCGCCGAGGAGAGGCCGACGGCGAAGAGCTTGCCGAACGGGTCGCGGGCGGCGACCGCGGTGCGCAGGCCGCGCTGGATCAGCAGGGCGTACAGCATGAAGATCGCCATCATGCCGGTGAGGCCGAGCTCCTCGCCGAAGGAGCCGAGGATGAAGTCGCTCTTGGCGGCGAAGTCGATCAGCCAGGACCGGCCCTGGCCCAGGCCCGAGCCGGTCACCCCGCCGGAGCCGAAGGACATCAGCGCCTGGCCGATCTGTTCGGTGGCGAGCGGCGGGTGGTTGGGCTCGAAGGCGGCCATCGGGTCGAGCCAGGCGTCGATGCGGGTCTTCACGTGGCTGGTGGTGGAGGCCACCGCGACCGCGCCGCCGACCGACATCAGCAGACCGAAGACGATCCAGCTGGTCCGTTCGGTGGCGACGTAGAGCATCACCACGAAGAGGCCGAAGTAGAGGAAGGACGAGCCGAGGTCGTTCTCGAAGATCAGGATGAGCAGGCTGAGCAGCCAGATCACGATGATCGGGCCGAGGTCGCGCCCGCGCGGCAGGTACAGGCCCATGAAGCGGCGGCTGGCCAGCGCCAGGGCGTCCCGCTTGACCATCAGGTAGCCGGCGAAGAACACGGTGAGGATGATCTTGGCGAACTCGCCGGGCTGGATCGAGAAGGCGCCCATCCGGATCCAGATCTTGGCGCCGAAGTCCTCCTTGCGCTCCGGGAAGAACGCCGGGGCGGCGAGCAGCACCAGGGCCACCGCCATCGAGATGTAGGTGTAGCGCTGGAGGACCCGGTGGTCCTTCAGGAAGACGATCACCACGATGAAGAACGCGATGCCCAGGCCCGACCACATCAGCTGGTTGGGGGCGGCCGCGAAGTTGTTGTGCAGCAGCGGGCCGGCCTTGTCGAGCCGCCAGATCATCACCAGGCCGAGCCCGTTCAGCAGGGTGGCGATGGGCAGCATCAGCGGGTCCGCGTACGGCGCGAACTTCCGCATCAGCAGATGGGCGATCAGTGCGAGCGCGCCCATGCCGAGGCCGTAGCCGAGCATGCCGGCCGGCAGCTTGCCGTCCATCGCGAGGCCCACGTTGGCGTACGCCAGCACCGGCAGCACCACCGCGAAGGCGAGCATCGCCAGCTCGGTGTTGCGCCGGTTCGGCGTCGCCTGCGGCGAAATGGTGGTGTTGCGGCGCCGGCGCGAGGACGCGCGGTCGTTCGGCACGCCGGTGTCCCGGCGGCCGGCGTCGCTGCTCACATCAAAAGTGCTCACGAGTGGGCCGCTCCCTGACGGCCGGCGGGTCCGCGCCGGGCGGGCCTATGTCGGGTCGCGTCCATCACGGCTTCGGGCAGGAGTCGGCGCGCTGCCGCTCCTCGTCGGTCAGGCCGGGCAGGTCGCCCTGCGGCGCCACCGGGGCCACCGGGGCGGCGGCCGGGGCGGTGGCGCTCGGGGTCGGGGTCTGGGTGGCCGTGGGGACGCCCGCGGCCGGGGCGCGGCCGGTGGCCGACGGGCTGGGCGGCGTGGTGGCCGTCACGAACCCGGCGTGCGTCGCCACCGTTCCGGCGGCCTGCTGGACCGGCTGCTGGACCGGCTGCTGGCCGGGCGCCGGAACGGTGCCCGGGGCCTGCGGGTTGGCGGCCGCGGCCCGGACGTCGGCGACCTTCCGGCAGAACGCGGCCTGCTCGCCCAGCTTCTTCACCTTCTCGTCGGCGTCGCCGAGGCTGGTCGCCGAGATGGTGTTGGTGACGTGGGTGCGCTGGTCCTGCGGGAGGTACTTGAGTTCGATGTCCTTGTACGGGGTGTGCACCGAGGACAGGCTCAGTCCGGCCAGGCTCTGGTTGACGCCCTGGTAGACGGCGACGTGGTCGCCGTCGGCGCCGACGTAGTACTGGCTCTGGGTCCACTGGTAGCCGAAGAAGCCGCCCGCGCCGAGCAGGCCCAGGGTGACCAGGCCGACCAGCGAGAAGGTCAGCGCCCGGTTCTTGCGCTTCTTGCGGGGCGCCTCGTCGTCGAAGTCCTCGGTCCCGTAGACCGCGGGTTCGCCGCCCTCCGGGTAGCCCTCGGCCGGCCCGAAGCCGCCCTGGCCGTCGGGGTGGCCGGCGCCGTAGCCCTCGGCGGGGCCGAAGGCGCCCTGCGGGCCGCGGCCGAGTCCGGCGGCACGGCCGGCCGGGGTGTCCGCGATCGAGCGGTCGGCGGCGGTCGAGGACGGCGGGGTCTCGGCGACCGCGCCGACCACCACCGGCACGTCGTTGAACTGGCCGCTCAGGGTGTCCGTGGCGCCGACGTCGAGGACGTCCGCCACGATGCAGGTGATGTTGTCCGGGCCGCCGCCGCGCAGGGCGAGCTGGATCAGCTCCTGCACGGTCTGCTCGGGCGAGTAGAAGCTGCCCAGGGTGTCCTGGAGGGTCTGATGGCTGACCGGGCCGGAGAGGCCGTCGGAGCAGATCAGGTAGCGGTCGCCGGCCCGGACCTCGCGGATCGACAGGTCGGGCTCGACCTGGCCGCGGCCGTCCAGGGCGCGCATCAGCAGCGAGCGCTGCGGGTGGGTCTCGGCCTCCTCGGGCGTGATCCGGCCCTCGTCGACCAGCCGCTGCACCCAGGTGTGGTCCTGGGTGATCTGCACCAGCGCGCCGTCGCGCAGCAGGTAGGCGCGGGAGTCGCCGACGTGCACCAGGCCCATCCGCTGGCCGGTCCAGAGCATCGCGGTGAGGGTGCAGCCCATGCCCTCCAGCTGCGGATCCTCCTCGACCATCTGGCGGAGGCGGTCGTTGGCGCCCTGGACCGCGTCGCCGAGCAGGGTCAGCAGGTCGGCGCCGGGCACGTCCTCGTCCAGCCGGACGATCGAGCCCAGCACCTCGGAGGACGCGACCTCACCGGCCGCCGCGCCGCCCATGCCGTCGGCCACGGCCAGCAGCCGCGGACCGGCATAGCCGGAGTCCTCGTTCCCCTCCCGGATCAGTCCCTTGTGGGAGCCGGCGGCGAAGCGCAGCACCAGGGTCATGCGACCTGTGCCCCCCTCTGGGTCATGGACGGGATGCTGTCCCTCATGCGCTACTACTTCCGCAGTTCGATGACGGTCCTGCCGATACGGATCGGCATGCCCGGCTGGAGCGGGGTCGGCGCGGTCAGGCGCTGACGGTCCAGATAGGTGCCGTTGGTGGAGCCTAGATCCTCCACCGTCCACTGCCCAGTCTGGTCGGGATAGATCCTGGCATGCCGGGAGGACGCGTAGTCGTCGTCCAGCACGATGGTGGAGTCGTGGGCCCGGCCGAGCGTGATGGTCTGGCCCTGCAGCGCGACGGTGGTGCCGGCCAGCGAGCCCTGCACCACGACGAGCTGGGTGGGGGCGCCCCGGCGGCGCCCGCCGCCCTGGGTCGGCGGCCCGCCGGCGGCGGGCTGGCCCTGCGGGGCGCGCCCGGCCGCCGCGGAGGCGGTCGCGGTGGCGGCGCCGCCGCGACGGGAGGCCCGCGGGTTCACCCGCGTGCCGAAGAGGTCGCTGCGGATCACCTGGACCGCGACGATCACGAACAGCCACAGCACGGCCAGGAAACCCAGCCGCATGACCGTGAGGGTCAGTTCTGACATAACCGCGCCCGCTCTACCCTTCGACCTGTCGGTAGACGATGGTGGTGGATCCCACGACGATTCGGGAGCCGTCGCGGAGCGTAGCGCGCTGGGTGTGCTGCCCGTCCACCACGATGCCGTTGGTGGACCCGAGGTCCAGCACCATCGCGGGGGTGCCGGGACGAATCTCGGCGTGCTTGCGGGAGACCCCGGGGTCGTCGATGCGGACGTCCGCCTCGGTGGAGCGGCCCAGCACGCAGGCGTTGCCGGTGATCTGGTGGCGGGCGCCGTTGACCTCGATCCAGCGGCGCACCGAGGTGCCGTGGCCGGCGCCCGGGAACGGGCGCACGTTGCCGCCGGCCGGGGCCGGCGGGCCGGGGGGCACGGCCGGCGGCGTGGCGGGCGGCGGGGGCGCGCCGTACGGGGCGGCGCCGGGCTGCTGCCAGGGCGCGCCGGGGGCCTGGGCGGCCGGCGGGCGGCCGTAGCCGGGCTGCGTCGGGTGCGCCGGGGCCTGCTGCTGCGGCTCCTCCGCGGCCAGGGTGCGGCTGCGCACCCGGTACAGGCCGGTGTCGAGGTCCTCGGCCTTCTCCAGGTTCACCTGGAGCGGCCCCATGAAGCTGTAGCGCTGGGCCTCCGCGTACTCGCGGACCATGCCGGCGAGTTCGTTGCCCAGTTGTCCGGAGTAGGGGCTCAGCCGCTCGTAGTCGTGCGGGCTGAGTTCGACGATGAAGTCGTTGGGCACGACGGTGCGGTCGCGGTTCCAGATGCTCGCGTTGTTGTCGCACTCGCGCTGCAGCGCTCCGGCGATCTCCACGGGCTGGACCTCGGACTTGAACACCTTGGCGAAGGTGCCGTTGACGAGACCCTCGAGTCGCTGCTCGAACTTCTTCAGCACTCCCATGGGGCACCCCCTTCCAGGGTTCGTTCGCCTGCCTGCCGACCGGTTTCCGGGGAGCCGGTCGTGCCTACTTGCGGTACTTCCGTACTGATCGTATCCACGCCGGGGCCATCCGTACGGTTCCCGGACCACGTGGTGCCCGGGGGTGGGCTCGGACACACAGGGTGACGCATGCGGGCGGCAACATGCCAGGGCCACCCGCCGGGCGGGGCCGCCGTCCTTCGCCCACCTGTTCGCCGGGCATCCGTTCGGATGCGCTCGGGTGCCCCGGGGAACGGATTCGGAGGTGACCCGCAGGTCGTGCTACTGTTTTCCATGTCGGAAGGGGCGCCCACCGGGTGGCCCGATCGAAGAACCGCGAAGGCCACATGGTACCGAGCGGATCGGCTGATCGACCGGCAAGCGGTGAAAACACCCATGCGCGGGTGGCGGAATAGGCAGACGCGCTGGATTCAGGTTCCAGTGCCCGAAAGGGCGTGGGGGTTCAACTCCCCCCTCGCGCACAGCGAAGCCCCGCAGATCTTCGGATCTGCGGGGCTTTCTTGTCGTTCCCGGACGTCGTTCCCCGGACGTTCTCCGGGCGTCCCGCGGTGTTCCCGCGGTGTTCCCGCCGCGCTGCCGGGGCGGGGCGGTTCAGGAGGACGGCGCCGGCAGGTCGGCGCGGACCTCGAAGCCGCCGTCCGCGGTGGGCCCGGCGGTGAGCGAACCGCCGAGCAGCTGGGCGCGTTCGCGCAGGCCGACCAGGCCGTGGCCGCCGCCCGGCAGGATCTGCGAGGGGCGGACCGGCGGCGCGTCGTTGCGCACCTCGACCCGCAGCCGCCGCCCGCGGGCCCGGATCCGGACATGCACCGCGGCCTGCGGCGCGTACTTGGTGATGTTGGTGAGCGCCTCCTGCACGGTGCGGTAGGCGGCCCGTTCGACCGCCTCCGGCCAGGGGCGGTCGCCCGGGACGAGCTCGGTGTCGGCGGCCAGCCCGCTCTCCGCGATCAGCCGGGGCAGATCGGCCAGCCTGGGCTGCGGGGCCAGCGGGGTGTCCATCCGCGGACCGCCGGCCCGCAGCACCCCGACCATCTGGCGCAGCTCCTCCAGGGTGCGCACGGACAGTTCGCGGATCGTCCGGGCGACGCCCGCGGCCGCCGGGTCGGGGGTGGAGACCTGGAGCGCGCCGGCCTGGATGCTGATCAGGCTCACCTGGTGCGAGACCACGTCGTGCATCTCCCGGGCGAGCCGGCCGCGCTCCTCGCTGAGCACCCGCTCGGCGAGCAGCCGGCTCTCCCGCTCCTGGCCGCGGGTCAGCTCGTCCAGCCGGGTCGCCAGCTCGTGCCGGGTCCGGGCGAGCAGTCCGGTGGCCGCCGGGCCGGCCGCGAGCATCACGGACTGGATGGCGTAGAGGGCGGTGTCCCGGCTGAGCTCGAAGCTCTGCTCGGAGACCGGCCAGTGGAAGAACTCGACCAGCGCGAACAGCGTGGCGCAGGGCACCACCACCCGGCGCTGCGGGCGTTCGGCGGCCACCGTGTAGACGGCGGTGATCGGGGCGAGCCAGATGTCGTCGACGTAGCTGCCGGGCATGGTCAGCAGCAGCACGGTGACCGGGAAGCGCCGGCGCCACGGCAGCGCGACGGCGGCCAGCACCGACAGCAGGCTCTGCCAGGGCGGGGCGCCGCGGGCCACCAGGGCGGCGTCCACCAGGGAGTAGAGGGCGGGCAGCAGGAGCATCAGCCAGGGCGCGGTGAACCCGGACGGGAGGCGTCGTGCGGCGGCGGTGCCGCCGCTCATGCCCCGTTGCTCGGCTTCGGGCGGACCAGCCCGGCCCGGTGCGCGATCACGGCCGCCTGGACCCGGTTGGCGGCGCCGAGCTTGCCGAGGATCGCGCTGATGTGGTCCTTCACGGTGCCGGTGCCGAGGAACAGCCGGTCGGCGATCTCGGCGTTGGACAGGCCCTCGCCCAGCAGCGCCAGCACGTCCAGCTCCCGGCCGGTCAGCGTGCGGGCCAGGGTGGCGGCCTCGGCGTCCGGACCGCCGCCGTCCACGTAGCCGCCGATCACGGTGCGGGTCACCGTGGGGGAGAGGATGTTGCCGCCGGCCGCGAGCACCCGGACGGCGTGCACCAGCTGCTCCGGGGCGGTGTCCTTGAGCAGGAAGCCGGAGGCGCCGGCCCGCAGCGCGGTGCCGATGTACTCCTCGGTGTCGAAGGTGGTGAGCATCGCCACGGCCGGCGGGTCGGGCAGCGCCCGGAGCCGGCGGAGCACCGAGATGCCGTCCAGGTCGGGCATCCGGATGTCCAGCAGCACCACGTGCGGGCGCAGCCGCCGGACGCACTCCTCCGTCTGCGCGCCGGAGCAGTCGCCGACCACCTCCAGGTCGGGGGCGGAACCGACGATGAGGCCGAGCCCGGACCGGACCAGGATCTCGTCGTCCACGATCAGCACGCGGGTGGTGGTGATGGTCCCTCCTCGGTTCGGCGGCCGGGCCGGGCCGGTCCGCATGACTGGAATCGAGGGTAGGGCCTGACCGGCGGCTTTGCCGGGCTCCGGGGGCCGTCCCCGCCGGCCGGGTGACCCCCGCCGAACGGCGGGGGTGTGAATCCGCTACCTGGTTCACGCAATTCTCACCGTCCGTGGGGAACCATGGAATCGGCTGCCGCTCAGTCGGCCTGCCGGCCGAGGTGGGCGTCCAGCCGGGCCGCGTGCGGATGCGGCCCACCACCTGATCGTTTGGAATTGAGCTGTGTCGTCCACTGTGAAGCCGGAGCCGTCCACCTCCCCCACCGGGTCCCGGTCCGAGCCCGGCGCCCTCGTGGCGCGCTGGCGCCCGCGGGCCGCCGCGGCGACGGTCTGGTACCTGCGGCTGATCGCGCTGCTGAACCTCGTCACCGTGGTCCTGGCACAGTTCCGGGACCAGGTCGAGACGCACAACGAGGGCGAGTACTTCACCCCCTACCTGATGACCGCGGGCCTGAGCAGCGCGGTGCTGTCGGTCTTCCTGGCGATCGCCATGCGGCGCCGCAAGCGGGCCGCCTGGATCTTCAACGTCGCCCTGGCGGGCCTGTTCGCGCTGCTCTACCTGATCGCCATGTCGCTGCCCGACGAGGGCTTCGACCGGCACCCGCTGAACTATGTCTCCACCGTGCTGACCTGTGGCTTCGTGCTGGCGCTGCTGGTCGGCCGGAAGGAGTTCACCTCCAAGGGCGACCGCTCCAACCCGAAGACCGCCGCCGCCACCTTCGTGGCCGGCCTGGGCTTCGGCGGTGTGGTCGGCGCCGGTCTGGTCGCGCTGACCAACGCCCTGCCGGACGCCGACTTCTGGGACATGTTCCGCTACTCGGTCGGCCGGATGATCACCATCACCCCCTCCGAGCACCTGCGCTCCGTGATCGACGCGCCGACCTGGGTGAACGCGGTGATCAACGCGATGGGCGCGGTGCTCTTCCTGCTCGTCCTCTACGTGGCCTTCCGCAGCCCGCGCGGCAGCGAGCTGCTCACCGCCGAGGACGAGCAGCGGCTGCGGGTGCTGCTGGACAAGCAGGGCGAGCGGGACTCGCTCGGCTACTTCGCGCTGCGCCGGGACAAGGCGGTGATCTTCTCGCCGAGCGGGAAGGCCGCGGTGACCTACCGGGTGGTCGGCGGCGTCTCGCTGGCCTCCGGCGACCCGATCGGCGACCCGGAGGCCTGGCCGGGCGCGATCGACGCCTGGCTGGCCGAGGCCCGCGAGCACGCCTGGGCGCCGGCCGTGATGGGCGCCTCCGAGGAGGCCGGTGTGATCTACGCCCGGCACGGCCTGGACGCGCTGGAGCTGGGCGACGAGGCGATCGTCGAACTGGACGAGTTCTCGCTGGACGGCCGGGCGATGCGGGTGGTGCGCCAGGCCTACAACCGGGTCAAGCGGGCCGGCTACACGGTGCGGATCCGCCGCCACGAGGAGATCCCGGAGAGCGAGATGGCGGCCCTGGTCGCCAAGGCCGACCAGTGGCGCGACGGCGCGACCGAGCGCGGCTTCTCGATGGCGCTGGGCCGGCTCGGCGACCCGGGCGACGGGCGCTGCGTGATGCTGGAGTGTCACGACGCCGACGGCGCGCTGAAGGCCCTGCTCAGCTTCGTGCCGTGGGGCGCCGACGGGCTCTCGCTGGACCTCATGCGCCGGGCCCGGGACACCGAGAACGGCCTGATGGAGTTCATGGTGATCGAACTCCTGCAGCGGGCCGGCGAGGTGAATCTGGCCAGGGTCTCGTTGAACTTCGCGATGTTCCGTTCCGTTTTCGAACGCGGCTCGAAGCTCGGCGCCGGTCCGGTCCTGCGGCTGTGGCGTTCCGTTCTGGGCTTCTTCTCGCGCTGGTGGCAGATCGAATCGCTCTACCGGGCCAACGCCAAGTACCGGCCGATCTGGGAGCCGCGTTATCTGCTCTTCGAGAAGAGCAGCGAGATTCCGCGGATCGGCATCGCCAGTGCCCGGGCCGAGGGCTTCATCACCGCACCGAGCCTGCCCGCGCTGTTCCGTCGCCGGCACCAGGGGCCGCCCGCCGTCGGGGCGCCCCGCGTGCCGGTGGCGGCACGGGACGGGAAGGGGTAGTCCCTCCGCCGGGGGGCGGAGGGGTCCGGTCGCCCGGATGGGGGGATTTCGGGGTGGCTCCTCCCCCCTGAGGATGACGGGGATCGGCACAAATGCCGATGTGCATTCGTAAAGCGGCTTCTAATGTGGAGGTAGTCGGGAAGGCGCTTGCGCCGACGGGGATTTGGAGAACCGGTTGTGATGCGGAGGACCCACGCGGGGGGCGTGCGAAAGGGGCCGTTGGCAATTGCCGGAGAGGCCGCTGTCGGCGAGTGGGGAACGCTGTTCGGTACGGTCCGGGAGCAGGTGGTCCGCAAGAAGTTCGCGGCCGTCCCGCTGGCCACCGCGGCGACCTGTCTGATCCTGCTGTTCAGCATCGTCCAGCACCTGCCGGGCGGGGAGCGCTTCGTCACCCAGATCGGGGTGGTGAAGGCGGCCCTCCCGCTGGAGGTCTCGCTGCTGCGGACGCCGCTGTCGTTGTACGTGCCGGCCCTGGACCTGCCGGTGTGGGGCGCGCTGGCCCAGGTGTTCGTGGTCTTCGGGATCGCCGAGATCGTGCTCGGCCGGCGGCTGACCCTGGTGGTGGCCTACACCTGCACGATGGCCGGGACGCTGTTCGCCCGGGTCGGCGTGGCGATCGGGCCGGACCACGTCTTCGGGTTCCCGAAGTGGGTCGCGCACGTGCGGGACACCGGGCCGTCGGCGGCGGTGGTGGCGCTGGCGATCTGCATCGCGTTCCGCTGCCGGGCCTGGTTCACCGCCGGACTGGTGGTGGCGCTGATGGTCGGCGAGGCGGTCGTGCTGCCGAACCTGGCGGGCATGGAGCACGTGGTCGCGGTGATCGCGGCGCTGCTGATCGCGGTCTCGGTGGAGGTGTTCGGGGACTTCTGGCCGCGGGTGCTGGCGGGTGTCGGGGCGGCGGCCGTGGTTTCGGCCGCCACCGCCTCGCTGGAGGCGGCCGCCGAC